>NZ_JBJLSE010000033.1:0-40263 GCF_050871845.1 Kineococcus arenarius subsp. arenarius | reverse complement strand
GGGCGGCCCCCCCGAGCTCCCGGGTAGGCCGCTGGAGGCGGGCGGCGACCCACGCCCGTGAGGGATGGCCGCGGCCCGCGCCGGGTGGCGACACCCGCCGCGGGGCACAGGATCCGGCTTACAGGCCGGCTCGTCCACCACCCGGCGCCCCCGGGGGCCGCGGTGCGGCCCCCGGGCGGTTCACAGCGAGCCGAGCGACCAGCCGGCGACCTCGCTGATGCGGCCCCGCCACAGCAGCCCCTCGGCGATCCGCTGCGTGCCGTCGATCTGCGCACCGGCCAGGTGCAGGAAGTCGCGGTGCGGCGGCTCCCCGGCGGGGCGCCTGCTCTCCAGGGCCTGGAAGAGGCGCTGCACGTCCTCCGCGACCTGCCTGCCCCCCGCTCCGCCCCGGGCGGCGCGCTCGCTGAACTGCTGCAGCCAGCGGTCGCGGCCGATGAGGGTTCCGGAGACGACCTGGCCCCCGGCGAAGAGCGTGATGTCCAGCACCATGCCGTGGTCGGCCATCGCGGCCAGCCGTTCCAGGACGGCGTCGCCGCCGATGTCGAGGATCTCCTGCACGTCGTGATCGTCGGGCACGCGGTCAGCCTAGGCCGTCGTCCGCGGACGACGCCTCGCGGTGGGTGCGCCACACCTGCCGCAGCCGCGGGTTGCCCGGCTCGGCAGCGGCACCGCACACCACCGCGTGCAGCAGCCGGGCACCCACCTGGCCGGGGTCGTCCCCGGCCGGCTCGGCACGCCCGTCGCGCACCCGCCAGCGGTCCTGCACCGGCACGGCCGTCGCCAGCACCGCCTCCTTGGCCAGGCGCGCCACCTCGCCGTCGGTGCGCCGGTAGACGTGCACCACCCCCGAGCAGCGCGGGCAGTCCTCCTCGGTGAACGGCCGGGCGGCGGCGATCCGGGCCACCCGTGCGAGGTGCCGCAGCACCTCGGGGGAGTGCTGCCCCAGCGTGGGCGGCAGGCCGGCACCGCCGGCCGGCTCGGGGGCCGGCTCGGGCTCGGGCGCGGGCACCGCGGAGAAGCGCGCGGTGCACCGGGCGCACACGCGCACGCGCACGCCGAGGCGCTCCTGCTCGCCGACGTCCTCCGTTCCGCCGCAGAACGCGCAGAGGCCGACGGGGTCTGGCTCCACCACGGCCCCCGGCGCCGGGGCGTCCTCCTCGCTCACGACGTCAGCGTGCCAGCCCGTCCCGACAGCACCGCACCCGCCTCAGCCGCGCAGGGCCGGGACGACCTCGCGCTCGAACAGCTCGATGCCGCTGGTGTCGGTGGCCGCCTCGGGGAAGTACAGGATCGGGTAGGTCATGCCGGCGTCCACGATCGGCTTGAGCTTCTCGACGATCTGCTCGGGGGTGCCCACCCCCGGCAGGTGCGCGGCGATCGAGCCCAGCTCGCGCTCGGCGGCCTCGGCGCCGACGTGCCGCTCGAGCACCGCGCGGCGGGCGGCGACGCGCTCGGCGACCTCCTTCTCGTCGCGACCGATGGCGACGTTGTAGTTGGCGCTGCGCACGATGGCGCCGAAGTCGGTGCCCACCTCGCGGCAGTGCTCCTGGAGCACCCGGGACTTGTGCGTGAAGCCCTCCAGCGTGCCGTCGAAGTTCGTGTACCGCGCGTGCTGCGCGGCGATCCGCAGCGTCTTGCGCTCGCCGCCGCCGGCGATCCACAGCGGGATGCCGCCGTCCTGCAGGGGCAGCGGCCGGCAGATCGCCCCGTCGGTGCTGTAGTGCCTGCCGGAGAAGGTGCTGGTGCCCTCGCGCCACAGCTGGGACATGATCTGCACGCCCTCGTCCAGGCGCGCCAGGCGCTCACCGGCCGAGGGGAACCCGTAGCCGTAGGCGAGCCACTCGTGCTCGTACCAGCCGGCGCCGATGCCCATCTCCACGCGGCCGCCCGAGACGACGTCGACCGTGGCGGCGACCTTCGCCAGGTACGCCGGGTTCCGGTAGCCCGTGCACGTGCACATCTGACCCAGGCGGACCCGTTCCGTGGCCGCGGCGAAGGCGGCCATCAGCGTCCACGCCTCGTGGGTGGCCTCGTGGGTGGGCTCGGGCACGGTGTGGAAGTGGTCGAAGACCCAGATCGACTCCCACACGTCCCCCGCGTCCGCGCGCTGCGCCAGCGAGCGCATCGTGCGCCAGTGCTCCGCGGGGGGCACCCCCACCAGGTCGTGCTTCCAGCCCTGGGGCACGAAGAGTCCGAACCGCAGCGTCGCGTCGCTCATGGTCGCGACCCTAGTGCGCCGCCGGCGCGGGCCGCGTCAGCGGCGCGTGCGCGCCGCCGCCAGCGAGGCGGCCCCGATGATGCCCGCGTCGTTGCGCAGCGCCGCCGGGACGATCGGGGTGCGCAGGTCCAGCAGCGGCAGGAACTTCTCGTGCTTCTTGCTGACCCCGCCGCCCACGACGATGAGGTCCGGCCACAGCAGGTCCTCCAGGTGCGAGTAGTACCGCTGCAGGCGCTTGGCCCACTGCTGCCACGACAGGTCGTGGCGCTCGCGGGCGGAGTCGGCGGCCTTCTTCTCCGCGTCGTGCCCACCGATCTCCAGGTGCCCCAGCTCGGTGTTCGGCACCAGGGTGCCGTCGATGATGAGCGCGCTGCCGATGCCGGTGCCCAGGGTGGTGACGATGACCACGCCCTTGACGCCCTTGGCGGCGCCGAAGGCCGTCTCGGCGTACCCGGCGGCGTCGGCGTCGTTGACCACGAGGACGGGCCGGCCCAGGGCGTCGGAGAACAGCGCCTCGGCGTCCGTGCCGATCCAGGAGGGGTCCACGTTCGCGGCGGTGCGGGTGATGCCGTGCTGCACGACCGCCGGGAAGGTGATGCCGATCGGGGTGTCCGGGTCGGTGTCGAACCCGGCGAGCACCTCGGCGACGACGGGCGCGACCGCCGCCGGGGTGGCCGGCTGCGGGGTCGCCAGCCGGACCCGCTCGGCGGCGAACTCCCCACCGGCCAGGTCCACCGGCGCCGCCTTGATGCCGGAGCCGCCGATGTCCACCCCCAGGGCGCGCGCGGGCCGTGCGGGGGAGGGGGTGGCGGGCAGGCCGCTGTTGGAGGCCGTCGGAGTGCTCACGACGCCGAGCGTAGGCAACGGCGGGGCGCGACGCCGCCCGGGCGCGCCGGGTCTCAGCGCACGGCGCGCGCCGACCCCTCCTTGGGCATGATCACCCACAGGACCAGGTACACCAGGACCTGCGCCCCCGGCAGGACGCAGGACAGCACGAACAGCAGGCGCACGACGTTGGCGGACAGCCCGAACCGGCGTCCCAGGCCGGCGCACACGCCGGCGATCAGCTTGCCGCGGGCCGGGCGGACCAGTCCGGTGGTGGTGAGACCGTTCACTGCGGGCTCCTCTCGACGTCGGGTGTCGAGGAGGCAACGAGCGGGGCGCTCGCGGGGTGCCCGGGGAGCCTCGCGGGGCGGCGGGGGCTCAGGGCAGCGTGAGGATCTCCGCACCGGTCTCGGTGACGACGATCGTGTGCTCGAACTGCGCGGTGCGCTTGCGGTCCTTCGTGACCACCGTCCAGCCGTCCTCCCACATGTCCCACTCGTGGGTGCCCAGCGTCAGCATCGGCTCGATGGTGAAGACCATCCCCGGCTCCATGACGGTGGCGTGCTCGGGGGCGGCGTCGTAGTGCGGCACGACGAGGCCGGAGTGGAACGCCGGGCCCACGCCGTGGCCGGTGAAGTCGCGCACGACGCCGTAGCCGAAGCGCTTGGCGTAGGCCTCGATGACGCGGCCGATGACGTTGATCTCCCGGCCCGGGGCGACCGCCTTGATCCCGCGGCGGGTGGCCTCGCGGGTGCGCTCCACCAGCAGCCGGGACTCCTCGTCGACCTCGCCGCACAGGTAGGTGGCGTTGTTGTCGCCGTGCACGCCGTCCAGGTAGGCGGTCACGTCGAGGTTCACGATGTCGCCGTCGCGCAGCACCGTGGAGTCGGGGATGCCGTGGCAGATGACCTCGTTGACGCTGGAGCACAGCGACTTGGGGAAGCCCCGGTACCCCAGCGAGGAGGGGTAGGCCCCGTGGTCGCAGAGGAACTCGTGGCCGACCCGGTCCAGCTCGTCGGTGGTGACGCCCGGCGCGATGAGCTTCGCGGCCTCCTCCATCGCCTGCGCCGCCAGCCGCCCGGCGCGCCGCACGCGCTCGACGGTCTCGGGGTCCAGCACGTGCGGGCCGGTGTAGGGGGTGGGCGCGGGCTCGTCCACGTACTCCGGCCGCGCGATCGACGCCGGCACCGGCCTGCGCGGGCCCACCGTCCCGGGGACGAGGTCGCCGAGGGGCGCGGTGCTGCCGGGGGCGGTGGTGCCGGTGCTCATGCCTGGAGTCTAGGTCGGGTGCGCGGGCGGGGCGCAGGGGCGAGGATGGCGCGGTGAGCGCAGGACCGTACTTCTACGACACGCGCACCGGTGAGGTGCAGGACGCCGAGCACCGCGGCCCGGGCAAGTACCTCCTGGGGCCCTACGCCACCCGCGAGGAGGCGGCGCGGGCGCCCGAGCTGGCGCGGGCCCGCACGGAGGAGGAGGACCGCCGGGACGAGGAGGAGGAGGACTGGTGACCGACCCCGGCCCCGCGCGCGCCCACCCGCGGGCGCAGCGGCGGGTCCGTCGTCGGGTGGATGCCGCGGGCACCCTCCCGGGGCCAGGATCGTTGAGCCGGTGCGGCTCCTAGGATGAGCCGCGCGTGGCAGTGGTCGAGGACGAGGGGAACCGCCTGATGTCGGAGTCGCTGGACCTGAGCAAGCCGCTGACGCCGCCCGCGGCGCCGGCGCCGGCCGCGAGCGACCTGGACCTGACGCCCCCGGCCCCCGTGCCCGTCGTCGCCGACGAGCAGGCCGAGAGCATGATCCCGCTGGACGAGGCCACCCGCACCGAGCTGGCCCGCAAGGCGCAGGCGTTCGTCGCCGACCTGGCCGCCCAGGACCCGCGCAGCCCCGCCTTCACCAAGCGGGTGGACGACATCACGCGGATGGGGGAGCAGGAGGTGCGCGCCTCGGCGCAGGTCTCCAACCGCATGCTGGAGCGCCCGGCGTCCTCGCTGGCCGGGGCCAAGGGGCAGAAGGCCGCCGGTCCGGGCGCGGACGCGCAGGTGAAGGTCGCCGGCACGCTGCTGGACCTGCGCCGCACGGTCACCGAGCTGGACCCGGGCCGTGCCGACCTCAAGGGTGCCAAGAAGATCCTCGGGATCATCCCGATGGGCAACAAGATCCAGCGGTACTTCGAGCGCTACCAGGACGCCCAGTCCCAGCTGGACGCCATCATCAAGGCCCTCGCCAGCGGCCAGGACGAGCTGCGCAGGGACAACGCCTCCATCGAGTCCGAGAAGCAGCACCTGTGGGCCACGATGGGCAAGCTCACCGAGTACGCCACCCTCGCCAAGGCGCTGGACGAGGCCACGGTCGCCAAGATCGAGGAGCTGCGGGTGACGAACCCGCAGGCCGCGGAGGCGCTCACGGCGGACGCGCTGTTCCCGATCCGCCAGCGCCACCAGGACCTGCTGACCCAGCTCGCCGTCAGCGTGCAGGGCTACCTGGCCCTGGACCTGGTGCGCAAGAACAACATCGAGCTCATCAAGGGCGTGGACCGGGCGCAGACCACCACGGTCGCGGCGCTGCGCACGGCCGTGGTCGTCGCGCAGGCGCTGGCCAACCAGAAGCTCGTGCTGGACCAGATCAACGCGCTGAACACCACGACGAACCAGATGATCCTGTCGACCTCCGAGATGCTCAAGCAGCAGACCGGGCAGATCCACCAGCAGGCCTCCACGGCCACGGTGGACGTCGCGACGCTGCAGAAGGCCTTCGACAACGTCTTCGCCACCATGGACGCCATCGACACCTTCAAGCAGCAGGCCGTCGTGAGCATGGCCTCCACCGTGGACGCGCTGGAGGGGCAGGTGCACCGCTCGCGCTCCTACCTGGAGCGGGCGCGCAACGGCGAGGGCGACGGCTCCGGCCCGGCGCTGCCGGGGCCGGGGCGGTGAGCGAGGTGGCCGAGCGGGCGCCGCGGTCGCTGCGGGCGCGGGCCGGCAGCAGCGACGCCGTGGTGCGCCGGCGCGGCCCGGCCCAGGCGCCGCCGGAGGTGGTCTCCCGACGGTTGCGCAGCCGCGCCTGGCGCGCGGTGAACTCCTGGTGGCTGGCGATCCCCGCGGTGGGGCTGCCGTGGCTGGCGTTCCTGTACATGGGGCTGCGCGGCCGTCGGCCGGCGTGGATCGCGGCCGCCGCGGGGTACTTCGCGTCCTCCGGGGTGTCCTTCGCGCTGCTGGCCGGTGACGCGCTGCTGTTGAACGTGCTGGGTCTGCTGCTGGTGTTCGGCACGTGGGGACTGGGGCTGGTGCACTCGATCATGGCGAACTCGCGCTGGCTGCGGATCAAGGCCGCCTTCACGGGCGAGGTGGGGGCGCTGGAGCAGGCTCCGCCCGTCCCGGTGGAGCCGGCCGACCCGGTGCAGGCGCTGCAGGCCCGGCTGCGCGGGACCGTGCAGCGCGCCAACCGCGCCGGCGGCCGCCTGCCCGACGGGGCGGTGCCCGCCGTGCGGGAGGTCGAGGACGTCCTGCGGCCCCTGCTGGCGCACGTCGCGCGCCGCGGCGCGCAGGTCGAGGAGATGCACAACCTCGAGGCGATCGTCACCGAGTACCTGCCGCAGGCGCTGGAGCGCTACCTGGACCTGCCGGAGGACTACGCGCTGCACCACCGCGGCCCGGCGGGCACCACGCCCGCGGAGGAGCTGGTCAAGCAGCTCGGGCTGCTGCTGGAGGGGGCGCGCGAGCTGCAGCAGGCCGTGTACGACCACGACGCGCGCCTGCTGAGCGAGCAGGGCCGCTTCCTGGACGCGAAGTTCCGCCGCTCGGACCTGGACCTGTAGGAGGCGTCGTGGGGGTCGACCTGGGCAAGGGCGGGGAGCAGCTCCCGGAGCGGGCGCACGGGGCGCCGGTAGAGCCGCTGGCCTCGGGGGCCGCCGTCCCCGCCCGTTCGACGTCCCCGCCGGCGCCGTTCCAGCCGAGGCCACCCTCCCCGTCGCCCCGGCCGCCGGCGAAGCGCGGGAAGCCGCGCGGGGGGAAGGGGGGCCAGGGGGCGAGCGGGTCGCACGCGGCGTGCAGCCCCGACGACGCCGAGGCCCGCGAGATCGAGGCCCTGGGCATCGACGAGTCGCGCCTGAGCCCGCTGGGCGCCACCCTGCCGAAGGTCGGGTTCGTCCCCGACCCCGTCCTGCAGGCGGTCCGCTTCGCCTGGATGGGCCTGTGGATCACCTTCTTCGCCGTGGGCTGGGCCGCCGTGGCCCTGGTGGTGATGTTCGCCTGGATCGGCGCCAACGCGGCCTACGAGACGCACAAGAAGGAGCTGCGGCGCCGCCGCAAGCGGGAGATGCGGGCTCTGCGCGCCGAGGCCGCGGGCGGTCCGCCCGCGCTCACCGGCCCGGCGCACCCGCGCGCCGGTGCGGTCCCGCCCCGGCCGTTCCCCGAGCGCCGCCCGCCGGACGCGGTGCCCCCGGTCAGCGACGCCGAGCGCGCCCTCATCGCGACCGTGCACCGCGTCGACGCCAGCGGTCGCTTCGAGCGCACCGACGTCGTGCTCGTGCACGAGGTCGCGGACCTGCTGGGACCCCTGCTGCTGCGGGTGGCCGAGGGCGGTGCGGACCCGCGGGTGCGCCACGACGTGGAGACCCTGGCCACCGAGCACCTGCCGCGCACGGTGGAGGACTACCTCGCCCTGCCGGCGGACTACGCCCGTGAGCACCGCACTCCCGCCGGGACCACCCCGGCCGAGGAGCTGCGCAACCAGCTGCACCTGCTCCTGGAGGGCTGCCGGCGGCTGCGCGACGCCGTGCACGACGCCGACGTGGACCGCCAGCTGCAGCAGAGCCGGTTCCTGGAGTCGAAGTTCCGCCGCGGCGAGCTGGACCTGTGAGCGCCGTCGCCGGACCCGTCGCCGGAGCCGGCGCCGGCCGTGAGGAGCGAACGGTGAGGAGCGGATCGTGAGCCTGGACGTGCAGCTGGTCGGCACGACCACCCAGATGGCGGTGGTCACCCTGCGACCGGGGCAGGTCGTCTACGCGGAGGCGGGCAAGTTCCTGTTCTCCTCCGGGGACGTGGTGATGGAGACCAAGCTGACCGCGCCGGGGGAGAAGGGCGGCGAGGGCGGCCTGGGCGGTCTCCTGCGCGGCGCGGTGGGCGCCGGCAAGCGCGTGCTGGCGGGGGAGTCGTTCGCCTTCCAGCACTTCAGCACCCCCGGTGGTGACGGCCTGCTGGGCCTCGCGGGCGTGCTGCCCGGCGAGATGCGCCACCTGGAGCTGGACGGCTCCACCACCTGGTTCGCCGAGAAGGACGCCTTCGTCGCCGCCGAGGCCGGCGTGCGCTTCGACATCGCCTTCTCCGGGCTCGGCCAGGGGCTCATGGGCGGCGAGGGCTTCATCCTGGAGAGGTTCACCGGGCGCGGCTCGCTGCTCATCGCCGGGGCCGGGGACTTCATCGACCTCAACCCCGCCGACTACGGCGGCACGGTGCGCGTGGACACCGGCTGCATCGTCGCCTGGGACGACGGGGTGGAGTACAGCGTGGAGACCGTGGGGCGGCTGAACCGCCAGGGCATCATGAGCGCCGTCTTCGGCGGCGAGGGCCTGACGCTGGCCACGCTGCGCGGCAACGGACGCGTGATCCTGCAGTCCGTCACCATCGAGGGCTTCGCGAAGGCCCTGGCCAAGAACGCCGTCAAGCCGGACCAGCAGGGCCTGGGCGCCATCGGGGGGCTCTTCTCCGGCTCGCGGGGCTGAGCCCGCGGCCGGGTCGCGGCCGCGGGCCGGCCCGGCGGAACCACCCGCCCCCCCGTGCACGTTCAGCGGGGGCGGGGAACGGCCGCACGCGGTAGACACGCGTGCAGCACCACGCACGACGACCGACGCACGACCGACGAAACGGAGCGCACACCATGGGCGTCAGCCTCAGCAAGGGCGGCAACGTCTCCCTCACCAAGGAGGCGCCGGGCATGACCCGCGCCGTCATCGGGCTCGGCTGGGACGCGAACAGCTTCACCGGCTCGGAGTTCGACCTCGACGCGCAGGCGATCATGGTCGGGGCCAACGGCAAGGTCCCCAACGACGGCTACTTCGTCTTCTTCAACCAGCTGAAGTCCCCCGAGGGCTCCGTGGAGCACACCGGCGACAACCGCACCGGTGAGGGTGACGGCGACGACGAGAAGATCAACGTCGACCTCTCCGGCATCCCCGCGGAGATCGAGAAGGTCGTCTTCACCGTCGCCATCTACGACGCCGACACCCGCAAGCAGTCCTTCGGCCAGGTCCGCAACGCCTTCATCCGCGTGGTGAACGCCGACGGCGGCACCGAGGTCGCCCGCTACGACCTCACCGAGGACGCCTCCACCGAGACCGCCATGGTCTTCGGCGAGCTGTACCGCAACGGGGCCGACTGGAAGTTCCGCGCCGTGGGTCAGGGCTACGCCGACGGCCTGCGCGGCATCGCGACGGACTTCGGCGTCAGCGTCTGACACGTCCCCGCCGCGGTGGGCGGGACACCGCCGCGCGGCCCCGGGCCGCGCGGCGGTTCGCCGCGCCGCGCCGCTCCTGAGAAGGTGCGGTGACCGACCCGCGCGGCGGGCCCGAACGAACAGGAAGCAGACGCGTGATCCTCAAGACCTACGGCTGGTCGTTCGCCGTGACGATCGCCGGGCTGGTGCTGGCCGCCTGGTACGGCCTGTCGGCCCACCTGGGCATCTTCCAGGCACTGCTGCTGGTGGCCATCCTCTGCGTCCTGGAGATCAGCCTCTCCTTCGACAACGCCGTCGTGAACGCGACGGTGCTGGAGAGGATGAGCGACTTCTGGCAGAAGATCTTCCTCAGCGTCGGCATCATCATCGCCGTCTTCGGCATGCGGCTCGTCTTCCCGATCCTGCTGGTCAGCGTCACCGCGGGACTGGGCCCGGTCGAGACGGTGGAGCTGGCGCTGCAGGGCGGCGATCCCGAGGAGCCCGGCACCTACGGGTACGAGCTGAACCAGGCGCACCCGACGATCGCGGCCTTCGGCGGCATGTTCCTGCTGATGCTGTTCCTCAACTTCTTCTTCGGCGAGAAGGAGCACCACTGGCTCAAGCCCCTGGAGCGCTTCGGGGAGCGTGCGGGCAAGCTCGAGGCGGTGCAGGTCGTCGTCGCCGGCGCGGTGCTGCTCGTCGCGGCGGAGACGTTCGCGACCGACCACGGGCGCACCGTCCTGGCGTCCGGGCTCGCCGGCATCCTCACCTACCTGCTGGTCAACGGCCTCGGTGAGCTCTTCAACGTCGAGGACCACCTCGAGCACGGCGAGGGCCACGCCGAGGCGGAGCGGGGCACGCCGCTGGAGGGCGGCGGCGCGCCCGTGCCCGGCCAGGACGGCACGAGCACCACCGGTGGTGGTGCCGGCGGCCCGAGCGGCGTGGCCAAGGCCACCGGCAAGGCCGCGTTCTTCCTGTTCCTGTACCTGGAGGTCCTGGACGCCTCGTTCTCCTTCGACGGCGTCATCGGCGCGTTCGCCATCACCTCCGACCCGATCATCATCGCGATCGGCCTGGGCGTGGGCGCCATGTACATCAGGTCCATGACCGTGCACCTGGTCAAGGAGGGGACGCTGGCGCAGTACCCCTACCTGGAGAACGGCGCCCTGTGGGCGATCGGCGCCCTGGCGGTCATCCTCATCATCAGCATCGAGGTGCACATCCCCGAGGTGGTCACCGGCCTCATCGGCCTGGCCTTCATCGTGGCGGCCCTCATCAGCTCCATCGTGCGCAACCGCCGCCACCCCGAGGAGGCGCACGTCCAGGCGCACGCGGAGACGCACTGACGGCGCACTGACGGCGCACTGACGGCGCGGGAGACGGCGCGGGAGTCCGGGCGGCGCGGGGCGGTGAGCACGGAGGAGGACGGGGTGGCGGGGGCGAACAGGCCGGCCGAGGAGGTGCACAACTTCCTCGGGCGCCCGGGGCCGCGGCGCAGCGACCGCACGCTGGGCGACCACCTGGAGCCCCGCCGCCCGTCTCGCCCCGCGCCCTCGCCCGCCCCCCGCGCCGAGCCCGCGCCGCCGGTGGTGCGCGCGCGGACCCCGGTCGCGGCGCGCCCCGCCGCACCCGCGCCGCCGGTGCCCGCCGCGGCGGTGGGCAGCGCCCGGCGCTCCGAGTCGCTCCTCGTGCTCGACGACGAGCGCCCCTCGGTGCGGGTGCCCGCCGCCGAGCGCGGGACGGGGACCCTGCGCGTGCTCCTGGAGTGGGAGCCGCAGCGCAGCGCCTCCGGCCTGCAGCGCTCCACCGACCTGCACCTGGGGTGCCTGTGGGAGACCCGGGACCGGCGCAGCGGCCTCGTGCAGTCCCTGGGCGACCTGCTCGCCGCCCCCGGCTACGGCGCCCGCCAGGTGCTGCGCCTGGGGGCGCGCAGCGAGGAGGGTGAGGAGCTCCTGGTGGACACCCGCCACCTGGAGCTCCTGCGCCGCCTCGTGCTCTACGTCTACGCGGTGCGCCCCCAGCCGCCGGACTTCACCGCCCTGGCCCCGCGCGCCACGCTGCGCCGCCGCGACGGTGCCCGGCTGCAGGCGTGGGCCGCGGACCCCCCGGCGGGCGCGCGCACCTGCGCCCTGGTCTCCGTCCACGACGTGGGCGGGGAGCTCGTGGTGCGCCGCGAGAACGAGTTCTTCACCGGACCGCAGCAGGAGGTCGCCGAGGCCTACGGCTTCGACGACCTGGCCTGGGACCCGGGCGGCACCGTCCCCCGGCACGCCTGAGCACCCGAGAACACCCGACGAGAAGGAGCGAGCACGTGGTCGACCTCACCAAGGGGCAGAAGCTGTCGCTGAGCAAGGCCGGTGGCGGCTCGCTCACCCGGGTCTCGATGGGCCTGGGCTGGGACGCCGTCGCCAAGGGCTTCCTGGGCCGCCGCAAGTCCATCGACGTCGACCTGGACGCCTCCTGCCTGCTGTTCGACGCCTCCGGGCAGCTCGTGGACACCGCCTGGTTCCAGCAGTTGCGCAGCGGGGACGGGTCGGTGACCCACACCGGCGACAACCTCACCGGCGAGGGGGAGGGCGACGACGAGGTGATCGTCGTGGACCTGCCCGCGGTGCCCGAGCGGGTCGTCTCGCTGGTCTTCACGGTCAACAGCTTCACCGGCCAGGACTTCTCCTCCATCGAGAACGCCTACTGCCGGCTGCTGGACACCGCGCAGCCGCAGGCGGTGGAGCTGGCCCGGTACCAGCTCACCGGCTCCGGCAGCCACACCGCGCAGGTCATGGCCAAGCTCAGCCGCGACGGCTCCGGCTGGTCCATGACGGCCATCGGCCAGCCCGCCTCCGGGCGCACCTTCCGCGACCTCCTGCCGGCGATCACCCCGCACCTCTGAGCGGCACCCGCCGCCCACCGAAGACCCCGCCCACCTCTCCAACCCGACGGGAGGAGGAGCGCCGCCGTGCGCCACTTCGCCGAGCTCGACCCCGGGCGCACCGACGCGCTGTTCCTCCACCCCCCGCAGCCGGTCGACCTGGCCGCCGGGCGCGACGAGCTCGCGACCGCGCTCGGCGCCACGATCTACTCCCCGGCCACCCGCCAGCGCCTGGCCGGCGACCTGCTGCGCCTGGCCCGCCGCGGGGTGCGCAGCGCCGTGGCGTGCCTGGAGGACTCGGTGCCCGACGACCGCGTCGGCCACGCCGAGGACACCCTGGTGCGCGAGCTCGCCGACCTCGCCCGCCGACCCGAGTGGTCCCAGGGCCCGCCGCTGATGCTGTTCGTGCGCGCGCGCACCCCCGAGCAGCTCCTCGCCGTCGTCGAGCGCAGCGGCGTCGGGGTGGACTGCCTGCAGGGGTTCGTCCTGCCGAAGTTCGGTGGCTCGGGCCAGCCGGACCCGCGGCGCTGGATGGAGGCCGTGCGGCGCGCCTCGCAGCTCGCGGGCCGGCGGTTGTGGGCGATGCCCGTGCTGGAGAGCCGCGACATCGCCCACCTCGACACCCGCCACGACGCGCTGTTCGCCGTGCGGGCCGTCCTGGACGAGCACCGCGACCTGGTGCTCGCCGTGCGTACCGGCGCCACGGACCTGTCCGCCGCCTACGGCCTGCGCCGCCCGCGCGGGGCCACGGTGTGGGACGTGCGGGTCGTCGCCGGCGTCCTCGGCGACGTCATCAACGTGCTCGGTCGCGCCGACGGCAGCGGTTACCCCATCACCGCGCCGGTGTGGGAGCACTTCACCTCCGGCCCCCGGGTCTTCCGCACCACCCTGGCCGCCGGGCCCTTCGCGGGCTCCGGCGCCGAGGACCTGCGCGAGCAGCTCATCGCCGACGACCTCGACGGGCTGGTGCGCGAGCTGGAGCTGGACCGCGTCAACGGCCTGCAGGGCAAGACGGTCATCCACCCCTCGCACGTGGCCGTCGTGCACGCGGTGTCGGTCGTGACCCACGAGGACTTCTGCGACGCCTCCGACGTCCTGGCCCAGTCCGCCGGCGGGGTCATGGCCTCCAGCTACCGCAACAAGATGAACGAGGCCGGCCCGCACCGGCCGTGGGCCGAGCGGGTCCTGGCCCGGGCCCGCGCCTTCGGCGTCGCCCGCCCGGACGTCTCGTACGCGCACCTGCTGCAGGCGCAGGACGACGCCTGGCAGGCGTTCGCGCACCCCTCCGGTGAGCGGGTCGCCGGGGAGCCGACGGGGGTGCAGGGGTGAGGACGCTGGACGCGTGGGCCGGCTCGTGGGTCGAGGACCGGCTGGACGTCCGGCTGGACGGCCCGCCCGGCGCGGACGGGCTGCACGTGCGCGACCTGCTGGGGCTCGCGCTGCGGCGCAACCCCCGCCGCGCGCACCTGCTGGTCTCCGCGGTGCTGGGCAAGCACGTGCCCACCGACCCCCGTCTGGTGCGGGCGGCGGGGCTGCGGCTGGGGGCGCTGGCCGCGACGGCGCTGGGCGCCCCCGCCCGGCAGGGCCCACCCGCCGCCGCCTGGCGAGCGGCCCTGGCCGGGGACGGCCCGGCGGCCCGGCAGGTCCTGGACGCCGCGGTGGCCACCGGTGCACCGGTGGCCGGTGCCCTCGTCGTCGGGTACGCCGAGACCGCCACCGGGCTGAGCCAGGCGGTCGCCGAGGCCCTGGGGGCAGCCTGCCTGCACTCCACCCGGCGCGCGGTCCCCGGCGCCGGCGGCTACGCCGGTTTCGAGGAGGAGCACTCCCACGCCACCGGCCACCAGCTGCTGCCCGCCGAGCCGGAGGTGCTGGCCCGCCTGGCGGACCCGGCCTCGCCGCTGGTGCTCGTCGACGACGAGCTGTCCACCGGCCGCACCGTCGCCAACACGCTGCGGGCGCTGCACGCCCGCACGCCGCGCGAGCGCTACGTCGTGGCCTCCCTGGTGGACGTGCGCTCCGGCGCGGACCACGAGCGGCTGGACGCGCTGGCCGCCGAGCTGGGTGCGCGCGTCGACGCGGTCGCCCTGGCCGCCGGCGGCGTGCGGCTGCCGCCGGACGTGCTGGCCCGCGGGGCGCGGCTCGTCGCGGCCGCGGCAGCCCCCGACCCGCGCGAGCGCCCGGCGCCGGCCGCGGCGCCGCTGCCCGTGGGCTGGCCGGCGCGGGTGCCCACCACGGCGCGCTTCGGCACCGCGCCGCGGCACGCGGCCGCCGCGGCCGCCGCCGACCTCGCCGGCCCCGCGACCGCGGAGCTCGCGGGCGCCGGGGACGTGCTGGTGCTGGCCAGCGAGGAGCTCATGCACGCCCCGCTGCTGCTGGCCGGGCAGCTCGCCCAGCGGCTGACCGGGACCGTCCGGTTCTCCTCCACCACCCGCTCCCCGGTCCTGGCCGTGGACGCCGAGGGCTACGCCGTGCTCTCCTCCGTGGCCTTCCGCAGCCACGACCCGGCCGTGGACGGCCCCGGTGTGCGCTACGCCCACAACGCCGACCGCACCGTGCGCGGCGAACCGCCCTGGGGTGCGCTGGTGCTCGTCGTGGACTCCGCCTCCGACCCCGCCGCCCTGCACGCCCCCGACGGCGCCCTGGCCGCCCTGGCGCCGCTGGCCGAGCGCCTGCACCTGGTCACCCTGCCCGCCGACGTCTGGAGCCCGCACCCGTGAGCACCGCCCTGCCCGAGCCGCTGCGGGGCCCCGCCTTCTCCAGCTACGCGCCCGACGAGGTCGCCTGGCTGCTCACCGACCTGTCGGGGGTGGCGCTGGAGGCGCCCGCCGAGGAGCGCGAGGAGGCCGTGCAGTCCGGCGGCGCCCACTACGCCGAGTCCCTGCCGGTGGAGTACGTGCCCAGCGCCGAGTACGGGGCGCTGTTCGAGGCCGCCCTGCAGCGCACGGCGCGCCGCGTGGCCCTGGGCGTCGGCGTGGTCGCCGGGCTGCTGCGCGCCGAGCGCGGCGAGGACCTCGTGGTGGCGTCGCTGGCGCGCGCCGGCACGCCGGTGGGGGTGCTGCTGCGCCGCTGGGCGGCCCGCGACGGCCTGGACTGGCCGCACTACGCGGTCTCCATCGTGCGCGGTCGCGGCATCGACGCCCTGGCGCTGCGCTGGCTGGCGGCGCACCACGACCCGGCGCGCGTGGTGTTCCTCGACGCCTGGACCGGCAAGGGCGCCATCGCCCGGGAGCTGTCGGCGGCGCTGACGGCCTGCGGGGTGGGCGGCTTCCGCGACGACCTGGCGGTGCTGGCGGACCCCGGCTCGTGCGTGCGCACCTTCGGCAGCCGCGAGGACTACCTGGTGCCGTCGGCGTGCCTGAACTCCACCGTCTCCGGCCTGGTCAGCCGCACCGTCCTGAACGACCGCCTCATCGGGCCGGGCCGCTTCCACGGCGCGAAGTTCTACGCCGACCTGGCCGGCGCGGACGTCTCGAACCGCTTCCTGGACGTGGTGTCCGGGTTCTTCGACGACGTGGCCGGTGAGGTCCCCGCCGCCGTGGAGGCCGTGCGGGCGGGGGAGCGCGAACCCACCTTCGCCGGCTGGGCGCAGGTGGAGCGGATCTCCGAGGAGTTCGGCATCGGGGACGTGAACCTCGTCAAACCCGGTGTGGGGGAGACCACGCGGGTGCTGCTGCGGCGGGTGCCGTGGCGGGTGCTGGTGCGCCCGGACGCGGAGCTGGAGCACCCCGGCGACCTGGCGCACCTGCGGCTGCTGGCCGACCAGCGCGGCGTCCCGGTGCAGGAGGTGCCGGGACTGGCGTACAGCGCCGTCGGCCTGATCCACCCGAGGTACACGCGCGGTGCCACCGGTGCGGACGGGCGCGTGGCGCAGGTGGCGTCGTGAGCGGGGACGGCGCCGGCAGCGGTGTGCTGGCGGCCAGCGACCTGGACCAGACGCTGGTGTTCTCCGAGCGCTCGGCCGGCGCGGACGTCGCCGGCCTGGTGCCGGTGGAGGAGTACGAGGGCCGCACGATCTCCTGGGTGACGCCCGGGGCGTGGGAGGTGCTGGGGGAGCTGGTGGCCTCGGGGGCCTTCGTGCCCGTGACCACCCGCACCCCGGAGCAGTACCTGCGCATCCGCTGGCCGCAGCGGCCCCCGCGCCTGGCGGTGTGCGCCAACGGCGGCGTCCTGCTCGCCGACGGTGCACCGGACGAGGCGTGGACGGCGCAGGTGCGCCGGACCCTCGGCGGCTGCGCGCCGCTGGAGCGCGTGCACGCCGAGGTCGCCCGGGCCGTGGGCCGGGCGCGCGACGCGGTGCCGGGCTCGGCCGAACCGGCCGTGCGGGACGTGCCCGGGCTGTTCTGCTACGCGGTGCTGCGCGACGGTCAGCGCCCGGTGCTGGAGGGTTCGCTCCTCGGAGAGCTGACCGTCCTGCTGGACGGCTGGGGGTACGCGGTGTCCCTGCAGGGCCGCAAGCTGTACGCGGTGCCGCGGCCGCTGACGAAGTCCGCCGCGGTGGCCGAGGTGGCCCGCCGCGGCGGGTTCACCGGTTTCGTCGCCGCGGGCGACTCGCTGCTGGACGCCGACCTGCTCGTGGCCGCCCGGGCCGCGGTGCGCCCGGGCCACGGGGAACTGCTGCGCGCCGGCTGGGAGCACCCGGGGGTCCGGCTGCTGGACGCGACCGGGGCGGCGGCGGGGGAGGAGACGGCCCGCTGGCTCCTGGCGGCGGTGCGCGGGACCCCTCGCCCGGCGCGGCCGGCTCAGAACGAGTGCTCGGGCCCCGGGAACGTTCCCGCGCGCACGTCCTCGGCGTAGGCGCGCGCCGCCTCGCCGAGCGCACCGCGCAGGTCCGCGTACCGCTTGACGAACCGCGCGGTGCGCTCGGACAGCCCCGCGAAGTCCTGCCACACCAGCACCTGCGCGTCGCAGCCGGCGCCCGCGCCGATGCCGACGGTGGGGATCGCCAGGGTGCGCGTCACCTGCTCGGCCACGTCCGCCGGCACCATCTCCAGCACCACCGAGAACGCCCCCGCCTCCGCGACGGCGCGCGCGTCGGCCACCACCGCGTCGGCGGCCTCCCCGCGGCCCTGCACCCGGTAGCCCCCCAGGGCGTGCTCGGCCTGCGGGGTGAACCCCACGTGCCCCATGACGGGGATCCCCGCGTCCACCAGCGCGCGCACCCGCGAGGCGCTGCGCACCCCGCCCTCCAGCTTCACCGCGTGCGCGCCGCCCTCCTTCATCAGCCGCACGCCCGAGGCCAGCGCCTGCTCGTCGGAGGCCTCGTACGTGCCGAACGGCAGGTCCGCCACGACCAGCGCGTGCGGGGCGCCGCGCACCACCGCGCGCACCATCGGCAGCAGGTCCTCCAGCGTCACGCCCAGGGTGCTGGGCATCCCCAGGACCGTGTTGGCCGCGGAGTCGCCCACCAGCAGCGCCGGGACGCCCGCCTCGTCGAAGACGGCGGCGGTCAGCGCGTCGTAGCTGGTGAGCATCGCCCAGCGCTCGCCGCGCTCCTTCATCGCCGCGAGGTGGTGCACCCGGGTGCGCCGGCGCGGTGCGGGCTCCTCGCTCGCGTAGCTCACGGCAGCGCCTGCCGGGCGGCGTCGCCGGGCACCACCGGGGGCGCCAGCTGCGGGCCCGCGGACGGTTCGCGCCAGCGGCTGGAGATTGGCAGGCGGCGGTCGCGGCCGAACGCCTTGTAGGAGATCTTCGGGCCCGGCGCGAACTGCCGGCGCTTCCACTCCGCGCGGTCCACCAGCGTCACCACGGAGTCGACGACCGCGGCGTCGAAGCCCTCCGCCAGCATCTCCGCGCGGCCGCGGTCGCCCTCGACGTAGTCCTCCAGGATCGCGTCCAGCACCTCGTACGGCGGCAGGGAGTCCTGGTCGGTCTGGTCCGGGCGCAGCTCCGCCGACGGCGGCTTGGTGATGGTGCTCTCCGGGATCGGCGGCTGCTCACCGCGCTCGGCGGTCTGCGCGTTGCGCCAGCGCGACAGCTCCCACACCAGCGTCTTGGGCACGTCCTTCAGCGGTGCGTACCCGCCCACGGAGTCGCCGTACAGCGTGGAGTACCCCACGGCCAGCTCGCTCTTGTTGCTGGTGGCCAGCGCCAGGTGGCCCTCCTGGTTGGCCAGGCCCATCAGGGTGGTGCCGCGCACCCGCGCCTGCAGGTTCTCCTCGGCCACGCCCGTCAGCGGCACCGTGCCCAGGAACGCCTCGACCATCGGCGCGATGGGGTACTGGCGGTACTCGAACCCGCAGCGGCGCGCCAGCTCCTCGGCGTCGTCGCGGGAGTGCTGCGAGGAGTACCCCGAGGGCAGCGAGATCCCCACGACGTTCTCCGCACCGATCGCGTCGCACGCCAGCGAGGCCACCAGCGCGGAGTCGATGCCGCCGGACACCGCGACGATCACCGAGCGGAACCCGTTCTTGCGCACGTAGTCGCGCAGGCCCAGCACGAGCGCGGCGTGCACGTCGGCGACGTCCGGCAGCGGCTCGTGGTGCACCGCCTCGCGCGGCTCGTACGCGGGCACCGGGTAGTCGCTGACCGTCACCCTGCGCACGCCGCCCACCCAGTCCGGGGACGTGTCCGCCGCCGGCAGGTCCAGGTCGGCCACGACGAGCGCCTCGGTGAACTGCGGCCCGCGCGCCAGCACCCGCCCGCCGGCGTCCACCACGAGGGAGTCGCCGTCGAAGACGAGCTCGTCCTGCCCGCCGACGGCGTTGACGTAGGCGATGGGGCAGCCGGCCTCCGCCGCGCGCCGCTCCACCAGCTCCAGGCGCACGTCGTCCTTGTTGCGCTCGTACGGGGAGGCGTTGAGCACCGCCAGCAGGCCCGCCCCGGCGTCGCCCGCCTTCTGCACCGGCCCGCCGTCCTGCCACAGGTCCTCGCAGATCGCCACGGCCACGTCCACCCCGCGCACCCGCGCCACCAGCAGGTCCTCGCCGGGCACGAAGATGCGGTACTCGTCGAAGACGCCGTAGTTGGGCAGGTGGTGCTTGGCGCACCGGGCCACGACGCGCCCGCGGTGCAGGACCGCGGCGCAGTTCTGCGGCAGGTCGCGCCGGCCGGTGGGGCCGCCCGGCGGGGTCAGGCCCGACTCCGGCTCGGGCGTGCGGTCCACGTAGCCGACGACCACGACCAGCTCGCCGTTGCCGTCGTCGGCCAGCTCCGCGGCCAGCCGCCCCAGCGCCCGCTTGGAGGCGTCCACGAAGGAGCGGCGCAGCGCCAGGTCCTCCACCGGGTACCCCGTCACGGCCGTCTCGGGGAACAGCGCCAGGTGCGCGCCGTCCTCCGCGGCGCGCCGCGCCCACTCCCGCACCGAGCGCACGTTCCCGTCGAGGTCGCCGACGGTCGTGTCGACCTGCGCCATGGCCACCCGCAGCTGAGGCATGCCGCTCACCCTAGTGAGCGCCGTCACGGACCCCGCGACCACCCGCCGGGCGGGGGCTCCGGGGTGCCGGCGCGGGCATGGGGGAGGATGTCGCCGCAGGGCGCCGACGACCGCCGGTGCCCCGGTGAGCGACGACGGGAAGGGTGGCCATGGACCGCCAGCAGGAGTTCGTGCTGCGCACGCTGGAGGAGCGGGACATCCGCTTCGTCCGGCTCTGGTTCACCGACGTCATCGGGACGCTGAAGTCGGTGGCCATCGCCCCGGCCGAGCTCGAGGGCGCCTTCGGCGAGGGCATCGGCTTCGACGGCTCCGCCATCGAGGGCCTCTCGCGGGTGTCGGAGTCCGACATGCTCCTGCAGCCGGAGCCGTCGACCTTCCAGGTGCTGCCCTGGCGCACCAGCGACGACCACCAGGGCACCGCGCGCATCTTCTGCGACATCCTCACGCCCGACGGGCAGCCGGCCCGCTCCGACCCCCGCAACGTGCTCAAGCGCGCCCTGGACCGCGCCGCCCAGCACGGCTACACCTTCTACACGCACCCCGAGATCGAGTTCTACCTCTTCAAGGGGCCCCTGCAGCGCGGTGCCGTGCCCGAGCCGGTGGACTACGTCGGGTACTTCGACAACCACCCCGGCGGCACCACGACGGACTTCCGCCGCGAGGCGATCTCGGTGCTGGAGAGCATGGGCATCTCGGTGGAGTTCAGCCACCACGAGGGCGGCCCCGGGCAGAACGAGATCGACCTGCGCTACGCCGACGCCCTGACGACCGCGGACAACGTCATGACGTTCCGCACCGTGCTGAAGGAGGTCGCCGGGGAGATGGGGCTGTACGCCAGCTTCATGCCCAAGCCCCTGGAGAACCAGCCCGGCTCCGGCATGCACACCCACCTCTCGCTCTTCGACGGCGACGCCAACGCGTTCTACGAGGCCGGCGCCGAGTACCAGCTCTCGCGCACCGGCCGGCAGTTCATCGCCGGCCTCCTGCGCCACGCCGCGGAGATCACCGCCGTGACCAACCAGTTCGTCAACTCCTACAAGCGCCTGTGGGGGGGCGGGGAGGCCCCCAGCTTCGTCAGCTGGGGCCACAACAACCGCTCCGCGCTGGTGCGGGTGCCGATGTACAAGCCCAGCAAGGCCCAGTCCGTGCGGGTGGAGTACCGCGCACTGGACTCCGCCTGCAACCCCTACCTCGCCTTCGCGCTGCTGCTCAGCGCGGGGCTGAAGGGCATCGAGGAGGGCTACGAGCTGCCCGACGGCGCCGAGGACGACGTGTGGGCGCTCACCGACGCCGAGCGCCGCGCCATGGGCATCGAGCCGCTGCCCCAGAGCCTGGAGCACGCCGTCTCCGTCATGGAGCGCTCCGAACTGGTCCCCGAGGTGCTCGGCGAGGGCGTCTTCGACTTCTTCCTGCGCAACAAGCGCGCCGAGTGGGCCGACTACCGCGCGCAGGTCACGCCCTTCGAGCTGCAGCGCTACCTCCCGCTGCTGTGAGCACCGGGCCGGGCCGCCGTTCCAGCGCCACCGCGCAGCTGGCCCGGGCGGGGTTCGCCGACCCCGCCCGCGGCCTGCAGCTGCTGCGCGACCCCGCGTTGGCCGACGTGGTGCGCGCCGGTGGCGGCGACGAGCCGCTGACGGACGAGGCCACCGCCGCGCTGGTGCGCGCCCTGGGCCGCACCGCCGACCCCGACCAGGCGCTGCTGGGGCTCGTGCGGTGGGCCGAGGCCCTGGCCGCGTCGCCCCCCGCGGACCCCGCCGCCGGGGCGCGGGCCGCGCTCGAGGTGCTGCGCCGCGGTGACGACCCCGGTGCCGCCGGCACCCGGGCGCGGCTGCTGGCGGTGCTGGGCGGCTCGGTGGCGCTGGGCGACCACCTCGTGCGCCACCCCGGCCACTGGACGGTGCTGTCCTCCGGCGTCGCGCCCGGAGCCGGTGAGCTGCGCGCCGAGCTGCTGCGCGCGGTCGGCGCCGACCCCGCCGCACCGGTGCCGGTCGCCGCCGACGCCTCGGCGGGCGAACCCGGCGCCGGCGCGCTGCGGGTGGCCTACCGCCGCCGGCTGCTCGGCCTGGCCGGGCGCGACCTGTCCGCGCCCGACCCCACCGCCGTGCTGCACGAGACCGCCGCCGAGCTGGCCGACCTGGCCGCCGCCGCGCTGGAGACCGCCCTGGCGCTGGCCCGCGCCGAGCTGCCCGGCGGCGGTGCGGAGTGCCGCCTGGCCGTCATCGGCATGGGCAAGGCCGGTGGCCGCGAGCTGAACTACCTCTCCGACGTGGACGTCGTGCACGTCGTCGAGCCCGCCGACGGCGCCGAGGAGGCCGAGGCGCTGCGCACCGGCACCAAGCTGGCCGCCACGCTGCAGCGCATCTGCTCCGCACCCACCGCCGAGGGGTCGCTGTGGGAGGTCGACGCCGGGCTGCGCCCGGAGGGCAAGCAGGGCCCCCTGGTGCGCACCCTGGCCAGCCACCTGGAGTACTACCGCCGCTGGGCGAAGACGTGGGAGTTCCAGGCGCTGCTGAAGGCACGCCCCCTCGCCGGGGATCCCGCCCTGGGGCAGGAGTACGTGCGCGGCATCGCCCCCATGGTGTGGAGCGCGGGGGAGCGCGAGGGCTTCGTCGAGGACGTCCAGGCGATGCGCCGCCGGGTGGAGTCCCTCATCCCCTCCAAGGACGCCGAGCGCCAGCTCAAGCTCGGCAGCGGCGGGCTGCGCGACGTGGAGTTCTCCATCCAGCTGCTGCAGATGGTCCACGGGCGCACCGACGAGCGGCTGCGCACCAGCGCCAACACGCTGGAGGCCCTGGACGCCCTCGCCGCCTACGGCTACGTCGGCCGCCACGACGCCGGGGAGCTGGACCGCGACTACCGGCTGCTGCGCTCGCTGGAGCACCGCGTCCAGCTGCACCGCCTGCGCCGCACCCACGTGCTGCCCACCGCGGAGGCCGACCTGCGCCGCCTGGGCCGTTCGATGGGCCTGCGCGGCGACCCCGTGGCCGCGCTCGACGACGTCTGGCGCGGCACCCGCCGCGACGTGCGCCGGCTGCACGAGAAGCTCTTCTACCGCCCGCTGCTGTCGGCGGTGGCGAGGCTGTCGGCCGCCGACGCGCGCCTGGACGCCCAGCTCAGCCCCGAGGCGGCGCGCGCACGCCTCGCCGCACTGGGCTACCGCGACCCCGCCGGGGCGCTGCGGCACCTGGAGGCCCTGACCTCCGGCGTCAGCCGCCGCGCCAGCATCCAGCGCACGCTGCTGCCCGTCCTGCTCGGCTGGTTCGCCGACGGCGCCGACCCCGACGCCGGGTTGCTGACCTACCGCCGGGTCTCCGAGGCCCTGGCCGGCAGCCAGTGGTACCTGACGATGCTGCGCGACTCCGGTGCGGCCGCCGAGCGCCTGGCCTCGGTGCTGTCCGCGGCGCGGATGCCCGCCGAGCTGCTGCTGCGCAGCCCCGAGGCGGTCGCGGTGTTCGCCGACGACGACCGGCTGGCGCCCTACGACGTCTCGGAGGTGATCGCCGACGCCGCCGCGGCCGCCGCCCGGCGCGCCGAACCGTCCACGGCGGTGCTGGCCGTGCGCGGCGTGCGCCGCCGCGAGTTGTTCCGCACCGTCGTGGCCGACCTCGTGGGTGCGCGCGACCTCGCCGGGGTGGGCCGGGCCCTGGCCGACGCGGACCAGGCCGTCCTGGACGTCGCTCTGCGCGTCAGCGCCCGGGAGGTCGAGCGGCGCAGCGGCAGCACCCTGCCCACCCGGCTGCTCGTGGTGGGCATGGGCCGCCTGGGCGGTGCCGAGACCGGCTACGGCAGCGACGCGGACGTCCTCTTCGTGCACGACCCGCTGCCCGGCGCGGCGGAGACCGAGGCCCAGCGGGCGGCCACCGAGGTCGTCGCCGAACTGCGCCGCCAGCTCGGCTCGCCCGGGCCCGAGCCGGCGCTGGAGGTGGACGCCGACCTGCGCCCGGAGGGGCGCAGCGGGCCGCTGGTGCGCTCGCTGTCCAGCTACCGCGCCTACTACGAGCGCTGGTCGCAGCCCTGGGAGGCGCAGGCGCTGCTGCGGGCGCGGCCCGTGGCCGGCGACGCCGACCTCGGCGAGGCGTTCCTGGAGCTGGTGGACCCGCTGCGCTGGCCCGCGGAGGGGCTCGCCGAGGCCGACGTGCGCGAGGTGCGCCGCATCAAGGCGCGGGTGGAGGCCGAGCGGCTGCCGCGCGGGGCGGACCCGCTGCGCCACCTCAAGCTCGGCCGCGGCGGCACCGCCGACGTGGAGTGGACCGCCCAGCTGCTGCAGCTGCGCCACGCCGGTGAGCACGAGGCGCTGCGCACCACCTCCACCGTCGGCGCCCTGCACGGGGCGGTGCGCTGCGGGGTGCTGGACGCCGAGGACGCCGAGGTCCTCGTCGGCGCCTGGACGCTGGCCTCGCGCGCCCGCAACGCCGTGGCGCTGTGGCGCGGCAAGCCCGGGGACTCGCTGCCCACCCACGTGCGCGACCTCGACGGCGTCGCCCGGCTGTTCGGGTTCGAGCCCGGGTCGGCGGGGGAGTTCGAGGAGCTGTACCTGCGCACCACCCGCCGCTGCCGCGCGGTGGTCGAACGCGTCTTCTACGGGCGTTGAGCCCGCGCCGCATGATCCTCGCCGGGGCGGGGTAGGGGACCGGCGACGCCGCTCCCCGCGGCGACCGGCGGAACCGACAGGAGAGGAACGACGTGAGCCAGGACCCCGACCAGGACATCGAGCTCGAGGACGTCGGCACCGGCGAGGCCGCCAAGCGCGTCGGCCAGGCACCCACGGCCACCGACGTGGACGACCCCGAGCGCTCGTCGCGCAACACCGCGGCCGGCACCGGCTCCCAGCCCGGCGAGGGCCGGGTGCAGCCGGCGGCCGACGAGGGCGTGGACCCCTCGGCGAGCATCGAGCCGCACAACGAGGGCCGGGTCTGACGGACCCGGATCCGGTGGGCGGCCCCCGGTGCCCGCAGCGGGCACCGGGGGCCGCGCCCACCGGCGCGCGGCCCGATCAGCCGGCGCGCAGCAGCGGCACCACGTCCGCGGCGAACTGGCTCAGGAACCGCGACTGGTCGTGGCCGGGGGCGTGGAAGACCAGGTGGGTGAAACCGGCGTCGACGTACTCCTGCACCGCCTGCGCCACCTGCGCGGGGTCGGAGGCCACGATCCAGCGCTTGGCGACCTGCTCGATCGGCAGCTGGTCGGCCAGGCGCGCCATCTCCACCGGGTCGTGCACGCTCGCCTTCTGCTCCGGCGTCAGCGACAGCGGTGCCCAGAAGCGGGTGTTCTCCAGCGCCCGGGCCGGGTCCTCGTCGAAGGACAGCTTGATCTCGATGGTGCGGTCGATCGAGGCGGCCTCGCGCCCCGCGGCGGCCAGGCCCTCCTCCAGGGCGGGCAGGAGCGTCTCTCGGTACAGGTCCATGCCCTTGCCGGAGGTGCAGATGTAGCCGTCGCCGGCCCGGCCGGCGTACTTGGTCACCCCGGGCCCGCCACCGGCGACGTAGATCGGCACCGGGGAGCTGGGCCGGTCGTACACGGTGGCGTCGTGCAGGCGGTAGAACTCGCCCTCGAAGGTGACGCGCTCGTCGCTCCACAGCGCCTTGATCAGGCGCACCGCCTCGCGCAGGCGCGCGAACCGCTCCTTCGCCTCGGGGAAGTGCACGCCCACCGCGGTCTCGTTCAGGGCCTCGCCGGTGCCGATGCCGAGGATCACCCGGCCCGGGGCCAGGCAGCCCAGGGTGGCGAACGCCTGGGCGATCACGGCGGGGTTGTAGCGCAGCGTGGGGGTCAGCACGCTGGTGCCCAGCTGCACCCGCGAGGTCCTCGCCGCCACCCACGGCAGCCAGGTCAGCGCCGCCGGGGCGTGACCGTCCACGTGCCGCCAGGGCTGGAAGTGGTCGGAGATCCACACCGAGTCCAAGCCGGACTCCTCGGCCTGCACGGCGAAGTCCGCCAGCTGCCCGGGGTCGAACTGCTCTGCCGACGCCTTGTACCCCAGCCTCAGCACCTGCCCGTGCGTGTCCACCGTCTGCGTCACCGCTGCCCCGCCTCCCCGTCGCCCGCACCGCTCGCGTCGCCGCCAACCTAGCCGCCGGGCCGGGCGGCACCCGGGCGGGGCCCGGGCGAGGGCTTCAGCCCCAGCGCCCCGCCAGCTCGCCGGCCAGGTCACCCGCCGGCTCCACGGCGTCGGCGAGCGCCGCCAGCACCAGCGCCACGCCGACCGCACCGGCGTCCGGAGTGCCGACGGCGCGCTCGCCGACGTAGCTGGCCCGGCCCCGGCGGGGGGTCATGGCCGCGGTGGCCTCCGCACCGTCGGCGGCGGCGCGCACCACGTCCGCGAGCGCACCGCCCGCCCCGGCGCCCGCCACGAGGGCGTCGAGCACCGTGCGATCCCCGGGCTGCGCGCCGCCGACGCGGGTCACCGCACCCGCCGCCTCCCGCAACCCCTCGCGCAGCGCGTCCGCGCCCGGTTCGCCGGCCTCGAACGCCGTGCGCACCTGCTGCAGGACCAGGCCGAACAGCGGGCCGCTGGAACCGCCCACGTCGTCCAGGAACGCGGACTCCGCGGCGCGCAGGCCCGCCACCACGCCCTCGCCGGGGCCCCGGCGGGCGGCGGCGCGCACCCCGGAGGCGAGGTTGTCGCCGAAGTCGCCGTCGCCGCCGACCCGGTCCAGGCGCGTCAGGACGCCGTGCAGGCGGGCGACCAGCGCGTCCAGGCCCGACACGAACGCGTTCTCCCCGCCGCCGGGGCGCCCGGGATCCCCGCTCGCGGGAGCGGTCGGTGCCGCGCCCACCGGCTCGGCCACCGGCAGCGCCGTCGCCGTGGGCGCACGCAGCAGCTCCAGCCACCCCGGCGCCAGCGCCGTCAGGGTCACCGAGAAGCCGCGCATGTCCAGGGCCGCGACGTACGTGCCGGCGAAGGCGGCGGCCACCGGCGCACCCCGCTCCCCGAGGCGGTTCACGACCCGGTCCAGCACGGCGTGCAGCTCCAGGCCGGTGGCCGCGCCCAGGCCGTTGACGAGCACCGCGACCCCCTCCTCACCGGCGGGCACGTGCTCCAGCAGCTGATCGACCACCCGGTCCACGACCTCCGCGGCCGGCCGGCGCTCGACGGTGCTGACGGCGCGCTCGCCGTGGATGCCCACGCCGTGCTCCAGCTCCCCCTGCGACAGCTCGAAGGCGGGCCCCGTCCCGCCGGGCACGGTGTGCGCACGGGTGGCCACCGCGAGGCTGCGCGAGGCCGCGACCACCCGCCGGCCCAGGTTCGCCAGCTCCGCCAGCGACGCGCCGCGGTCCGCGGCCGCGCCGAGCACCTTCTCCACCAGCACGGTCGCGCCCGTGCCGCGCCGGCCCGTCGCCGAGCCCTCCACCTCGGTGGCGAGGTCGTCGTCGACGAGCACGGTGTCGACCTCGACGCCCTCGGCGCGCAGCCGCTCGGCGGCGATGCCGAAGTTGATGACGTCGCCGGTGTAGTTCTTCACCACCAGCAGCACCCCGCCGGGCTTCGCCGCGGCCCGCGCGGCGGCGTGCACCTGGCGGTTGTGCGGGGAGGCGAAGACCTGGCCGGGCACGGCGGCGTCGAGGCCGCCGCGACCCACGAACCCCGTGTGCAGCGGTTCGTGGCCGGAGCCGCCGCCGGAGACGAGCGCCACCCGCCGCGCCAGGTCGGGGGAGGTGGCGAGCACGTGCGCGGGGCCCAGCGAGACGCTCAGGCTCGCGCCGTGCGCGCGGGCCAGGCCGGCCAGCGCCGAGGCCACGGTGTCGGGGGAGGGCAGGAACCAGTCGGAGGTGGCGGCCGCGTCGCGCGCCGGGATCTGCTCGTCGCTCACGGGGCCCACTCTGCTCGCCGCGGCAGCGGTGCACCAGGCCCGGGGCGGGTCAGCCCGGGGCGGGTCAGCCCGGAGCGTCCTGCTCCTCCTCGCGCACGTCCAGCAGCGAGCCGATGCGCGTCTTGGTGATGAGGAAGCGCACCACGGGCGGCGGGCTCAGCAGCGCCACCGGCGGCCGCGCGGTTCGCGAAGCCAGCCGAGCCAGGAAGCCCACGCCGGTGGAGTCCATGAACGTGACCTCGCGCACGTCCACCACGATCGGCTTCTCGCGCGCCAGCACCGCCGAGCAGGCCGTGGCCAGCTCCGCGCCCAGGGTGGCGTCCACCTCGCCCGACAGCAGCACGCGGGTCTCGTCGACGTCGGCGATGACGACGACGCGTTCCACGGGCCCGACAGTAGGGCAGGGGCGGGTGCCGCGCGAGCCCGGCCGGGGGACGCCGCGGGCCCGGCACCTGCGGTGCAGGTGCCGGGCCCGGGTGACGATCAGGCCGCGAGGCTCAGATGTCGAAGTACATCTCGAACTCGTGCGGGTGCGGGCGCAGACGGATCGGGTCGACCTCGTTGGTGCGCTTGTAGTCGATCCACGTCTCGATCAGGTCGGAGGTGAACACACCGCCGTCGAGGAGGTACTCATGGTCCTCCTCGAGCTTGTCGAGGACGTCGGGCAACGAGTACGGGACCGTCTTGATGTTGGCGTGCTCCTCCGGCGGGAGCTCGTACAGGTCCTTGTCGACCGGGGCGGCCGGCTCGATGCGGTTCTTGATGCCGTCCAGGCCGGCCATCAGCTGCGCCGAGAACGCCAGGTACGGGTTCGCCGACGGGTCCGGCACACGGAACTCCAGGCGCTTGGCCTTGGGGGAGTTGCCCGTGATCGGGATGCGGATGCAGGCGGAGCGGTTGCGCGCCGAGTAGACCAGGTTCACCGGCGCCTCGAAGCCGGGCACCAGGCGGTGGTACGAGTTCACCGTCGGGTTGGTGAACGCCAGCAGCGACGGCGCGTGGTGCAGCAGGCCGCCGATGTACCAGCGTGCCAGGTCCGACAGGCCGCCGTAGCCCTTCTCGTCGTAGAAGAGCGGCTCGCCGTCCTTCCACAGCGACTGGTGGCAGTGCATGCCCGAGCCGTTGTCGCCGAAGAGGGGCTTGGGCATGAAGGTGACCGTGCGGCCGTTGCGCCACGCGACGTTCTTGACGATGTACTTGAAGAGCAGCACCTGGTCGGCGGAGTTCTTCAGCGTGTCGAACTTGTAGTTGATCTCGGCCTGGCCGGCGGTGCCGACCTCGTGGTGCGAGCGCTCCACGGTCAGGCCGGCCTTCTCCAGCTCCACGCACATCTCGTCGCGCAGGTCGGCGAAGTGGTCGACCGGCGGGACGGGGAAGTAGCCGCCCTTGTAGCGGGTCTTGTACCCGCGGTTGCCACCCTCCTCGGAACGACCGGTGTTCCAGGCCGCCTCGACGGAGTCGATGTGGTAGTACGACTCGCGCTGGTTCGTCTCGAACCGGACGTCGTCGAAGATGTAGAACTCCGCCTCGGCGCCGAAGAAGACGGTGTCGGCGATGCCCGTCGACTTCAAGTGGGCCTCGGCCTTGGCCGCGATGTTGCGCGGGTCGCGGCTGTAGGGCTCGTCGGTGAACGGGTCGACGATCGAGTGGTTGATCACCAGGGTCTTCTCGGCCCGGAACGGGTCGATGAAGGCGGAGGTCGGGTCCGCGATCAGCTTCATGTCCGACTCGTGGATCGCCTGGAAGCCGCGGATCGAGGAGCCGTCGAACATCTGGCCCTCGGTCAGGGCTTCCGCGTCCACCGATGCGGCCGGCACGTTGAAGTGCTGCATGACGCCCGGCAGGTCGCAGAAGCGGATGTCGACGAACTTGACGTCCTCATCCTTGATGTACTTCAGGACCTCTTCGGAGTTGCTGAACATCCAACCTCCATGCGCGGAACCGGCTCGGCGCTCGAGCCGCCGTGGACGCGCCGACGCTAGGGGGGCGTCGTTTCGCCCCCGTTGCGCCGGTGTTTCGGCCACGTTACCGAGGTGGTCGCGGGCGCGACAGGGGTGGTCCCCCCGGGCCTGTGCCCGTCGGGCCCCGGCCGCGCCCGGCGGCGGCCCGCGCGGCGCTTAGGCTGACGCCGTGAGCGAGAGCCGGCCCCGCACCGCAGCGCACGACCCGCGACGCGGCGGCGGCGGGGAGCAGGTGCCCGGCGTGCGCCTCGGCCTGCCCGCCACCGGCCGCGGCTCCGTGCCCGGCTGGGGGCGGCGCGCTGCCGGGCTGGCCGTGGACTGGGTGGTGGCCACCCTCATCGGCCGCGCCTTCCTCGCCGACGCCCTGGGGCGCGACTTCGCGCCCCTGGTGGTCCTCGTCGTCATGCACTGGCTGCTGGTGTCCACGATCGGCACGACCATCGGCCACGCCCTCGCCGGCACGGCGGTGCGCCGCACCGACGCCCCGGTGCCCGTCGGCTTCGCCCGCGGCGCGGTGCGCGCGGTGCTCCTGGCGCTGGTGGTCCCCGCGGTGGTCTGGGACGCCGACCGGCGCGGGCTGCACGACAAGGCCGCCGGCACCGTCGTCGTGCGACGGTGACCGGCGGCCCGGGGGTGCGCTCGGGGGGGCGGGCTCAGCGCCCGCGCATGGCCCGGCGGTCGGGCCGGGCGCGCAGCGGGTCCACGCCCTGCGGCACGGGGGCGCGCACGCCGCCCAGGGCGCGCAGCCGCTTGCTGACCGCCGCGACCTCCTGCTTGGTCAGCGTCGGCTTCAGGCGCTGCACGCGCGAGGCCAGCTTGCGCAGAGGGACCTCGCCCTCAGCGCCGCCGTCGCCCACGGTGAAGAGGTGCACCGGCACGTTGGGCGCCACGCGCGCCACCTTGCGGCGCTCGCCCTCCAGCAGCTTGCGCACGCGGGTGGGCGGGCCGTCGCCCACCAGGACGATGCCGGCCCGGCCGACGGCGCGGAACACCATGTCCTGGTTGCGCGGCTCCACGGCCACCGGCTCCTGGTCCACGGTCCAGCCGCGCCGGATGGAGCTCAAGGCGGCCCCCGCGGCGCCCTTCTGGCCCTCCAGGCTCACGTAGGCGGCGCGCTCGGCGCGGCGGCCCAGCAGGAACATGCCGGCCAGGACACCGACCATGATCCCCAGCAGGGGGAAGTAGATCCAGTGGCCGGTGAGCAGGCCGATCACGACGCCCACGAGGATCGGCCCGCCGACGGCCAGCAGCATCCACCACTTGGTCGCGGGGTCGGCCCGCACCGTCATGTCGTAGACCTGCTTCAGCTGACGGAGCCGCTTCCACCGCTGCTTCTTCGGCTTCGGTGCCGGGGTCGCGCCCGCGGGCGTCTCACGTCGTGCCATGCGGCCAAGGATACGGCTCGCGGGCAGGGCCCCCCACCGCCCCGCGCACGCGCCGGGTGGTGGGGAGGAGGGCGCCCAGGGGTCAGCGGGCCAGCAGGCTGGCTGCCTCCTGCGCCGCCGGCACCTCGCGGTCCAGGTGCGCCAGGTGCTCCGGGATCGGCACGCCGCGCCGGCGCATGGCCTGGGCCCACAGCCGCCCCGCCCGGTAGGAGGAACGCACCAGCGGACCGGCCATCACCCCGGCGAACCCCAGCCGCTCCGCCTCGGCGGAGAACTCCACGAACCGCTCCGGCTTCACCCAGCGCTCCACCGGGTGGTGGCGCGGGCTGGGCCGCAGGTACTGCGTGATCGTGATGATGTCGCAGCCCGCACCGCGCAGGTCGGCCAGCGCCTCCACGACCTCCTCGTCGGTCTCACCCATGCCGAGGATGAGGTTGGACTTCGTCACCAGGCCCGCGTCGCGGCCCTGCGTGATGACGTCCAGCGAACGCTCGTAGCGGAACGCCGGGCGGATGCGCTTGAAGATGCGCGGCACCGTCTCGACGTTGTGGGCGAACACCTCCGGAGCGGCGTCGAACACCTGCTGCAGCAGCTCGGGGCGGCCGTTGAAGTCCGGCACGAGGATCTCCACGCCCGTGCCGTGCCCGTCCTCGCCGCCGTTGAGGGCGTGGGTCTGGCGGATCGTCTCGGCGTACAGCCAGGCGCCGCCGTCGTCGAGGTCGTCGCGGGCGACACCCGTGATCGTGGCGTAGCGCAGGCCCATCGTGCGGATGCTCTCCGCCACCCGTCGCGGTTCGTCGCGGTCCAGCGGCGACGGCTTGCCGGTGTCGATCTGGCAGAAGTCGCAGCGCCGCGTGCACTCCGAACCACCGATGAGGAACGTCGCCTCGCGGTCCTCCCAGCACTCGTAGATGTTGGGGCAGCCCGCCTCCTCGCACACCGTGTGCAGGCCGCCGGACTTCACCAGGCCCTTGAGCTCGGTGTACTCCGGGCCGGTGCGGGCCCTGGTGCGGATCCAGGACGGCTTGCGCTCGATCGGCGTCTCGGCGTTGCGCGCCTCGACGCGCAGCATGCGCCGTCCCTCGGGTGCGATCGTCACGCGCCCAGCCTACGTCCGTCCGGAGCCGCCGCCGCGGGGGCGGCGGGCGACGTCCGTCACGTCGGGACCCGGCGCGTCACGGGCGCCAGCCCGCCGGGTCCACACCGCCGGGCACGTCGGCGTCCGGGTCGTAGGGGGTGCGGGTCAGGCGGAAGCTCGCCAGGTCCAGGTGGACCACCGCGCCGTCGGCACCGCGCACCGGCCGCAGCACCTCACCGGCGTAGTAGTCGTCCAGGCCGCGCCAGGTGCCCGTCGCGGTGTCCCGCTCGAAGCGCGAGGCGCGCGCCCGCCCCGTCATCCCGCTCAGCTCCAGCGTGCCGCCGGGCCCCGCGCGCAGCAGCAGCGGCGCCGGACCCCAGTACCAGGGGCCGACCAGCTCCAGGACGTCGGCGTCCACCGCCCGCGGCCGCCACGGGCGCGGGGCCGCGGGCTCGGCCTGCGAGAACGCCGCCAGCAGCCGCACCGGCAGGTCCCCGAAGCCCGTCGTGGAGTTCGTCAGCGCCAGCACGGCGTCGGAGGTCTCCACGTCCACCCGCAGCATCGCCACGAACCCCGGCATGGACCCGGAGTGCCCCGCGAAGCGCCGGCCGTCGGCGTTCCACAGCTGCAGGCCCAGGCCGTACCCGGCGCCCCACGCCGCCCCGCGCGCGTCGTCCACGACCTGCGGCTGCCGCATCGCCTCGGCCGTCCCGCGGCGCAGGACCCCCGCCCCGTCCGCCACCACACCCGCCCAGCGGGCCAGGTCCGGCACCGTGGACCACAGCTGGCCGGCCGGGGCCATGGCCCCGGCGTCGTGCTCCGGCTCGGGCAGCACCGCGTCCGCCCACGGGTGCACCGCGAACCCCTGCGCCGCCGGCGCCTGCGGGCGGGTGCCGGTGCGGTCCATGCCCAGCGGCCCGAGGAACTGCTGCGCCACCACCTCGTCCCACGTCGCACCCCGCAGCCGCCCCAGCAGTTCGCCCAGCACGCCGTAACCGAGGTTGGAGTAGTGGAAGCGGACCCCGGCGCGGTGCCGCAGCGCCCCCGGTCCCAGCAGGGGCAGCAGTTCGCGCCAGTCCCCGCCGGGGGTGCGCTCCCACCACGGCCCGTCCGTCTCCGCCTGCAGGCCCGAGGCCTGCCCCAGCAGCTGCCCCACCGTCAGCGCCCCGACCCCGCCGGTGCCCAGCTCCGGCAGGTGCGCACCCAACGGGTCGTCCAGCCCCGCCAGGCCGTCCTCCACGCAGCGCAGCACGCCGGCGGCCACGAACGTCTTGGTGATCGAGCCGATGCGGTACTGCGTGTCGAGGGTCGGCGCGGACCCGCCGGCAGCGTCGCTCACGGCGGTGCCGGCCGCACCCGTCCACACCAGCTGCCCCCCGCGCACGACCCCGGCCACCACCGAGGGCAGCCGGTGCTCGACCTGCGCCGTGGCGAGCAGGTGCTCCAGCGAGCGGGCGGTGGTGGGCAGCACGGGGGGCTGGGGGGCGGGGGCGGTCGTCACGAGGACGACCCTGCCAGAGCGCACCCGCGCCGCGCCGGGCAGGATCGGTGGCGTGGACCTGCGCATCTTCACCGAACCCCAGCAAGGCGCCAGCTACGAGACCCTGCGTCGCGTCGCCGTCGCCTCCGAGGAAGCCGGCTACGACGCCTTCTTCCGCTCCGACCACTACCTGACGATGGGCGGCGACGGCCTGCCCGGCCCCACCGACGCCTGGACCACCCTGGCGGCGCTCGCCCGCGACACCTCCCGCGTGCGCCTGGGCACCCTGGTCACCTCCGCGACGTTCCGGCACCCCGGCGTGCTGGCGATCCAGGTCGCCCAGGTCGACGAGATGTCCGGCGGGCGCGTCGAGTTCGGCCTGGGCACCGGCTGGTACGAGCAGGAGCACGCCGCCTACGGCATCCCGTTCCCGCCGCTGAAGGAGCGCTTCGACCGCTTCGCCGAGCAGCTCCAGATCATCACGGGCCTGTGGAGCACCCCGGTGGGCGAGACGTTCGACTTCACCGGCGAGCACTACCGGATCGAGGGCTCGCCCGCGCTGCCCAAGCCCGCCCAGGCGAAGATCCCCCTGATCGTCGGCGGCGGCGGCAAGCGGCGCACCCCGGCGCTGGCCGCGCAGCACGCCGACGAGTTCAACCTGCCCTTCGCCGAGCTGGACGACACGCGCGCGGCCGTGAAGCGCGTGCGCGAGGCGTGCGAGGCGCGTGGGCGCGACGCCGGCGAGATCACCTTCTCCGCGGCGCTGGTGCTGTGCTGCGGCCGGGACGAGGCTGAGGTCGTTCGCCGGGCCGAGGCCATCGGCCGCGAACCCGCGGAGCTGCGTGAGCACGGCCTGGCCGGCACGCCCGCCGAGGTCGTGGAGACCATCGGCCGCTACGCCGAGGTGGGCATCACCCGCTTCTACCTGCAGGTCATGGACCTGTCCGACCTGGAGCACCTGGACCTGGTCGCCCAGGAGGTCCGCCCGCAGCTGTGAGCCGCGGCCGGCGGCCGGGCGGGTCGGCTCAGCCCGCCAGCCCCGCCGCCGGCAGCAGCTCCTCCACCGCGGCGGCCGCCTCGAGCACGCCCACGTGCCGGCCCGACGCCGACGACAGGCTCGCCACCCCGGCGTCCGGCAGCCCGCACGGCACGATCGTGGTGAAACCCGCCAGGTCGGTGTCGCAGTTCAGCGCGAAGCCGTGCATCGTCACCCCGCGCGCCACCCGCACCCCGATCGCCGCGACCTTCGCCTCGCACCGCCCACCGGGTACCGCGGGCGAGCCCGTGGCCACCCACACCCCGGTGCGCCCGGGCACCGTGAACGCCGCCACGCCGAAGCGCGCCGCCACGTCGATGAGCAGCCGCTCCACGCGGCGCACGTACCCCACGACGTCCATCGGGGAGCGCAGCCGCACCAGGGGGTAGCCCACCAGCTGCCCCGGCCCGTGCCAGGTGATGCGCCCCCCGCGGTCCACGTCCACCACGGGGGTGCCGTCCACCGGGCGCTCCCACGAGTTCGTCCGCTTGCCGGCGGTGTACACGGGCTCGTGCTCCAGCAGCAGCACCGTGCCGCCGCGCCCGCCGGCGGCGACCTCGGCGTGCAGCGCGCGCTGCAGCTCCCACGCCTCGCGGTAGTCCACCAGGCCCTCGCCCAGGCGCACCCTCCGCACCACCGGAACGCCCGCACCGCCCGCCGCCCCGCCCGCCGTGCGCTCCGTCGTCGTCGCCACCCGCGCAGCGTACGTCCGCGCTGGCGCGCTCAGGAGAGCAGCCGGCGCGGCTCCAGCCTGGTCTCGACGACCTCGCCGCCGGCCTCGCGGCGCACCACGTACGCGCCCTTCCCGTCGACCTCGGCGACCGCCTCGACCAGCTCGGTGCCCGCGTACACCAGGCCCACCCCGTCGTCGGTGCAGTGCGTCTCGCCGAGGGTGCCCCCGCCCACCAGGGCGTGCACCAGCGGCCGCCGGCGCGCTTCGGAGTCGTAGTGCACCCCGTTGCCGTACGGCAGCAGTCCCAGCCCGTTCGTCACCGCGCGCAGCTCCGGACCGAAGGAGTCGGTCGTGCCGCCGGTGAACCAGCAGATCGACCCGGCGCTCACCCCGCCCAGCACCACGCCCGCCTCCCAGGCTGCGCGGAACGCGGTGTCCAGGCCGTGCACCCGCCACACTGCCAGCAGGTTCGCCACCGACCCGCCGCCGACCCACACCACGTCGGCGTCGAGCAGGTGCAGCGCCGGGTCCTCCACCGACGGCATGGGGAAGAGGTCCAGCACCGTGGTGTCGAACCCGGCGCGGGCACCGGCGGCGTGCACCTCCGCCGCCCACGTGCGCTGGTCGCCCCCGGCGGTGCCCAGGTAGGTCAGGCGCGGGCGGCGGGTCGCCGGCACCCGCGCCAGCCGCACCGCCTCCAGCGCGGTGCCCGCCCAGTCCAGGCCGCCCCGCTCGCGCCGCCGCCACCCCGCGGAGGTGGCGACGATCGTGGGCCGCTCAGCCGGCACGGCGGCGCCCCATCCCGAGCCGGGTCAGGACGGCGTCGGCGGCGCGGCGGCCCGCCACCAGCGCGCCCTGCTGCGAGGGGTTCTCCCGGTGGTCGCCGGTGACGAAGATCCCGTCGCCGACCTCCACGGGCCGCGGGCCGTCGAAGGGCGGCGGCAGCGCGGGCAGGGCGTGCGGGAGGTCGTGAACGGCGATCAGCTCCCACGCGGCGGTGTCCGCGCCGTAGACGCGGCCCAGCTGGGCGCGCACCCGCGCCTCGCTGGCCGCGGAGGCCTCCCGGCCCAGCACCAGGGCGCTGACCAGCCCGCGACGGTCGCCGGCGGGCACGTAGCTCGGCGCGACGGCGGAGACCACCGCGGTGTTGACCACCGGCCCGCCGCGCTCGCCGTCCAGGTGCAGCAGCTTCTCGCGCGAGGCCGGCGCCGGCGAGGAGGGCGTGACGTACCAGAACGCCGTCAGCGCGTGCGCCTCCGGCACGGGCAGGCCCGGCACCAGGTGCCCGGCCGCGCCGGCCTCGGTGGCCACGACGATCGCCTGCGCGTTCACCCCGCCGGCGGTGGTCTCGGCGACCAGCGAGCGCGGGGCCAGGCCGAGGTGGCGCACCTCGGTGCCCAGCACCACGGAACCCGCCGGCAGGGCGGCGGCGAGCTGGTCCGGCAGCGCCTGGACCCCACCGGCCGGCAGACCGGGCGTGCCGCGCAGGAAGCTGCGCACCACCAGGTCCACGAAGCGGCGCGAGGTCGTGCCGTCCACCTCGCCGAGCACGCCCGCCAGGAACGGCTCGACGACCGACCACCGCAGCTCGCCGTGCACGCCCGCCTCGTCCAGCGCCTGCCACCAGCCGGAGTCGGGGTCCTTGAGGTCGCCGGGGCCGGTGAGCTTGAGCACCCAGCGCGCCACGGCGGCCTTGTCCTTGACCCCGCCGAAGGGGAAGCGCAGCGCCTCCACGGCGCCCGCGGGGTGCCGGCGCGGGTCCCGGACCGCGGACACCCGGCCGCCGCGGTGCACCGCGACCCCCGCGTCGAACGGCTGCAGGTCCAGGGCGGCGACGTCCAGCACGTTGTGCAGCTCCGGGTAGGCCGGGTTGACCAGCTGGAAGCCGCGGTCGACGCGGAAGCCGTCGACGAGGTCGGAGCGCACCCGGCCCCCGACGCCGTCGGAGGCCTCCACCACGGCCACCTCCACGCCCGCCGCGCTCAGGTGCTTCGCGCACGCCAGGCCCGCCAGCCCGGCACCCACGACGACGACGTCCGCGGTGGGGGGCAGCTGCGGGGAGGGCACGGCGGGCGACGGCGAGGCCTTCCCCGACGCGATCGCCGGGAGCAGGGGGTCCGACCGGTCCGGGGAGGTGGCGCTGGGGATCACCCCCCGAGCGTATCGAGGCTGTGGATGACGAGCGCGGCCATCCCGCGCTCTGCGGTTCCCTGTCCTCGTGCCCCTCGACGACGTCCCACCCGGCGACCTGCCCGGCGACCTGCCCGGCCACCCCCTGCTGACCCCCTCGGGGGAGCCGGTCGGGGGTGTGCGCACCGTGCGCCGCGGCCGGCACGCCGCCCCGGCGGGCGAGGTGGCCGGTGGCGCCGGGGCCGGTGTCGCGGGCGCCGTGCGCGAGGCGCGGCGGGCGGCGCTGGCCGCGCTGGGGCAGGACCCCCGCAGGGTGCCCCCGCGGGTCGACGGCTACGACGTGCGGCACCTGCTGGGAGCCGGCGGCTCGGCCGTCGTGTGGGCCGGTGCCGGACCCGACGGGGTGCTGCGCGCGCTGAAGGTCCTGCAACCGGCCGACGAGGGCGTGGACCCGGACGGCACCGGCCCGGACGGCGCCGACCCCGCCCAGGGGCTGCTGCACGAGCTGTCCCTGCTGCGCCGGGTGCGGCACCCGCGCGTGGTGGCGGTGCACGACATCTCCCGCGACGACGCCGGCCGGCCCGTCCTGGTGCTGGACCTGGCGCCCGGGGGGAGCCTCGCGCAGGTGCTGCACCAGCGGCGCCGGCTGGGCGCCGCCGAGGTGGTGGGGCTGCTGAACGTGCTGGGCCCCGCGCTGGAGGAGCTGCACTCCGCCGGCGTGGTGCACGGCGACCTCGCCCCCGGCAACGTCCTGGTCGACGCCCGCGGGGAACCGCTGCTGGCGGACCTGGGCCTGGCGCGGGTGCTGGGCCGCCGGCACGGCAGTGTGCTCGGCACCCCCGGTTTCGCCGATCCCGCCGTGCTGGGCGGCGGGGACGTCGACGCCGCTGCGGACGTGTACGGCTTGGCCGCCGTGGCCTGGTGGGCGCTGACCGGGCAGGCACCCGCCGCCGGCGGCGCGGGCGCGAGCCGGCGCGCGGCCCGCCGCGCCGGCTCGCAGCTGCCCGCCGGCACCTCCGCCGAGCTGCTCGGCGTGCTGCGCACCGGGTTGCAGCGCAAGCCGTCGCGCCGGCCGACCCCCGGGGAGCTGGCGCAGGCGGCGGCCGGGTGCGCCCAGCCGCGGCCGGTGCGGGCGGCGGTGCGCACCTGGGGCGACGGCGACCCCCTGCGGCGGCCCGTCGAGGCCGCGGGCGAGCCGGCCCCCGGGGCGGCGACCACCGGCCCCGCCGCCGCGTCCGCACCGGTCACCCGGCCCGTGCGCGGGGCCGCCCCAGGGGTGCCGGCCACCACCGGAGCGCGGAAGACCGGGGCGCGGGAGACCGGGGCGCGGGAGCGCGGCACCCGCGCGGTGCGGCCCGCGCGCCGGCCGCACCGCCGGCTCCTGCTGGGAGCCGGGGCCGCGCTGTGCACCGCGGCCGCCCTGGGCGCCGTGCTCGTCCTGCGGCCGGGGACCCCGGCCGCCGGCGCGGCCGGTGCCGCCGCGCCTGCCGCGCCCGCCGCGCCCGCCGTGCCCGCCGCGGAGGTCGTCGTCCCCGGCGCCCCCGGCCCGGCGCAGACCCTCGCCGGGCCGGTCGTCGCCGCCGCACCGGCCGGCGAGGAGGGCGCCGAGGAGGTCGGCGCTCGCGTCCTGCGCGGGGGCGACCCCGGTGCCGTCGTGCGCGAGCTGGCGGCCCGGCGCGCCGACGCGCTGCGCGAGCTGGACACCGCGGCGCTGGAGGCGGTGGACGCCCCCGGGTCGGCGGCGCTGCGCTCCGACACCGCCCTGCTGCAGCAGGCGCGCGACGGCGGCACCCGGTGGTCGGGGCTCGGGTTCGACGTCGTCGGCGTGGTGGTCGAGGAGGCGGCGCCGGGGCGGATGGTCGTCGTGGCCGATGTGGTCACCCAGGCGCACGAGGTCCTCGGCGCCGGGGCGGAGGTCACGAGCGTGCCGGCCTCCGCGCCGCGGACGTCCCGGCTGACGCTCGTGCGCGTCGAGGGGCAGTGGCGGGTGCAGGAGGTGGGGTGAGCCGCGGCTGCGCTCAGCCGGTGGCGCCGGCCAGCCAGGAGGTCACGGCGGCCGCGTCCGGGTGGCGGAAGCGGAACCCCGCGCCCACCAGGGCTCGCGGGACCACCCGCTGGCTGGCCAGGACCTCCCCGGCGAACTCCCCGAGCACGAGGCGCAGCGCCGGTGGCGGGACGGCCAGGACGGCGGGGCGGTGCAGCGCGCGACCCAGCGCCCGTGTCACCTCGGCGTTGCGCGCCGGTTCCGGGCAGGCCAGGTTCACCGGCCCGGCCAGCGGGTGTTCCAGCAGGAAGGCCAGGGCGGCGACCTCGTCGGGCGTGGAGATGAGGCTCCACCAGTGCCGGCCGGTGCCCAGGCGGCCGCCCAGCCCGAGCCGGAACAGCGTCAGCAGCTGCTCGAAGGCGCCGCCGGCGGGGTCGGCGACCAGACCGGTGCGGGCCAGCGCCACGCGCACGCCCGCCTCGGCGGCCGGGCGGGTCTCCTCCTCCCACCGGGCGACGACCTCGGCGAGGAAGCCGGTGCCGCGCGGGGCGTCCTCGGTCAGCACGGCCTCGCCGGCATCGCCGTAGGCGCCGATGGCCGAGGCGTTGACCAGCACCCGGGGCGGGGCGTCCAGGGCCAGCAGCGCCCGCACCAGCGTGCGGGTGGAGTCCACCCGCGAGGACAGCACGAGCTCCTTGTAGGAGCTGCTCCAGCGGTGGTCGCCGACACCGGCGCCGGAGAGGTTCACCGCGGCGTCGACGGCGCCCAGCTGCGCGGGGTCCAGCTCGCCGGCGGCGGGGTCCCACCGGACCTCGCCCGGCCCGCCGGGCGCCCGGCGCACCAGGGTCACCACCTCGTGCCCCTGCGCGCGCAGGTGGCGCACCAGGGGCCGGCCGATGAGGCCGCTGGCCCCGCTCACCACGACGCGCACCGCTCGTCCTCTCCTCGACGTCCACTGCCGCTGGGACCCTCCCACGACGCGCACGGCCCCGCTCCCGGGAGGGAGCGGGGCC
>NZ_JBJLSE010000032.1:0-40476 GCF_050871845.1 Kineococcus arenarius subsp. arenarius | reverse complement strand
GACGTCCTCGGGTCCGGGCGTCCGGAGCCCGCCCCTCGCAGCCGGGCGAGGTGGCGCACCCGGTCGCGGGCGGAGAGCCCGGACCCGAGGACGTCCCACCACCCGCGCCACCCGACCACGTCGGCGCACGAGGTCAGCACACGACGGCGGCCCGGACCCCGTGGGGACCGGGCCGCCGGGACGTCACTTCAGGCGCTGGCCGGCGCTGCGCAGGGACTGCGCGGCCTCGACGACGCGGGCCGCCATGCCGGTCTCGGCGAGCTTGCCCCAGGTGCGCGGGTCGTACGTCTTCTTGTTGCCGACCTCGCCGTCGACCTTGAGGACGCCGTCGTAGTTGCGGAAGACGTGGTCCACGATCGGCCGGGTGAAGGCGTACTGGGTGTCGGTGTCGACGTTCATCTTCACGACGCCGTGGTCGACGGCGGCGGCGATCTCCTCGGCGAGGGAGCCGGAGCCGCCGTGGAAGACGAGGTCGAACGGCTTGTCCTTGCCGACCTCGGCGCCGACCTGGTCCTGGATCTCCTTGAGGATCTCCGGGCGCAGCTTGACGCCGCCGGGCTTGTAGACGCCGTGGACGTTGCCGAAGGTGAGGGCGGTGAGGTAGCGGCCCTTCTCGCCGGTGCCGAGGGCGCGCACGGTGGCCATGGCGTCCTCGACGGTGGTGTAGAGCTTGTCGTTGATCTCGTTGGCGACGCCGTCCTCCTCGCCGCCGACGACGCCGATCTCCACCTCGAGGACGATCTTGGCGGCGGCGGCCTTGGCGAGCAGCTCCTCGGCGATCTGCAGGTTCTCGTCGAGGGGCACGGCGGAGCCGTCCCACATGTGGGACTGGAACAGCGGCTCGCGGCCGCCGTCGACGCGCTCCTGGGAGATCGCCAGGAGGGGGCGCACGAACCCGTCGAGCTTGTCCTTCGGGCAGTGGTCGGTGTGCAGGGCGATGTTGACGTCGTACGCCTTGGCGACGTGGTGGGCGTACTCGGCCAGCGCCTGCGCGCCGAGGACCATGTCCTTGACGGTGGTGCCGGAGAGGAACTCGGCGCCGCCGGTGGAGACCTGCACGATGCCGTCGCTCTCGGCCTCGGCGAAGCCGCGGATGGCGGCGTTGAGGGTCAGCGACGAGGAGACGTTGATGGCCGGGTAGGCGAAGGACCCGGCCTTCGCGCGGTCGAGCATCTCGGCGTAGACGTCCGGGGTGGCGATGGGCATGGCGACTCCTCGTCGTTGCGGCTCTGGCGCCCCCGATCCTTCCACGGGTGGGCGCTCGCGGTCAGGCAGGTCGTGGAGGCGTGCGTCACCCGTGCTCGCGCCGGAGCCCGGTGCGGTCCGAGGTGCCGGAGGCCCGCGGCGGTGCCAGCGTGGGGGCATGAGCGAGACGCAGCTGCAGGGGAAGAAGGTCGCGTTCCTGGTCGCCATGGAGGGCGTCGAGCAGGCTGAGCTGACGGAGCCGTGGAAGGCCGTGCAGGACGCCGGCGCCGAGCCGGTGCTGCTCTCCACGCAGCCGGGCCAGGTGCAGGCGTTCGAGCACCTGGACAAGGCGGACACCTTCGAGGTGGACGTGGTGGTCTTCCACGCCACCGTCGGCGACTACGACGCGCTGGTGCTGCCGGGCGGGGTGGCGAACCCGGACTCGCTGCGCACGAGCCGGGAGGCGGTGGCGTTCGTGGGGCAGTTCGCGGCGTCGTCCAAGCCGATCGCGGCGATCTGCCACGCGCCGTGGACGCTGGTGGAGGCGGACGCGGTGCGCGGGCGGCGGCTGACGTCGTGGCCGAGCCTGGCCACGGACCTGCGCAACGCGGGGGCGGAGTGGGTGGACGAGCAGGTGGTGGTGGACACCTCCGGGCCGGGGCCGCTGATCACGAGCCGGAAGCCGGACGACCTGGAGGCGTTCTCGAAGACGCTGCTGGAGCACCTGGCGGGAGCGGGCGCGTGAGCGAGGTCCGCATCGGCTACACGTGCCTGTCGGAGCAGTCCGACCCTCGCTGGCTGGTGCGCGACGCCGCCGCGGCGGAGGAGGCGGGTTTCGACCTGGTGGTCTTCTCGGACCACTACTCGCCGTGGCTGACGTCGCAGGGGCACGCCCCGTACGCGTGGAGCGTGCTGGGGGCGGTCACGCAGGTCACCTCACGCGTGGAGCTGATGACGTACGTGACGTGCCCGACGATGCGGTACCACCCGGCGGTGGTGGCGCAGAAGGCGGCGACGCTGGGTCTGCTGTCGGAGGGCCGCTTCACCCTGGGGGTGGGTTCGGGCGAGAACCTCAACGAGCACGTCGTGGGGCACGGCTGGCCGGCCGTGGAGGAGCGCCACGACATGCTCGTGGAGGCGCTGGAGATCATCTCCGCGCTCTTCGACGGGGACCTGCTCAGCTACGCCGGTGAGCACTTCCGGGTGGACTCGGCGCGGTTGTGGGACCGCCCGGCGCAGCGGGTGCCGATCGCGGTGGGGGTGTCGGGCGAGAAGTCGTGCTCGCGGTTCGCCCCGCTGGCGGACCACCTGATCGCGGTGGAGCCGGACCCGTCGCTGGGGCCGCTGTGGGACGGGGCGCGGGACCCGGCGCAGGCGGCGACGAGCCGGCGGATCGGGCAGTTGCCGGTGTCGTGGGACGCGGACCGCGACGCCGCGGTCGCGCGGGCGCACGAGCAGTTCCGGTGGTTCGCGGGCGGCTGGAAGGTCAACGCGGACCTGCCGACCACGGCGGGTTTCTCGGGGGCCAGCCGGTTCGTGCGGCCGGAGGACGTGGCGCAGCAGATCCCGTGCGGGAACGACGTGGAGGCGGTCGTGGAGGCGGCGAGCGCCTTCTTCGAGGCGGGGTTCACGGACCTGGCGCTGGTCCAGGTGGGCGGTGAGCACCAGGAGGACTTCCTGCGCGCGGCGCAATCGGAGATCGTCCCGGCCCTGCGCGAGGCCGCGGCCTCCCAGGACCCCTCCCCCAGCTGACCCACCCCCACCCCTTACCCCGACCCCTCCGTGATCTTGCACGCGTGAACGCTCAACCGTGCAAGATCACGGAGGGGGTGGGGGGTCAGGCGCGGCGCCAGCGCAGGGTGGCGATCTGGAACGGGCGCAGCTCGAGGACGGCGGCGTCCGGGCGGGCCTCGCGCAGGGCGCGCGGCTGCTCGGCGTCGCGCTCCAGCAGGTCCGTCTCGGTCACCGAGGCCGCGGCGAAGGACGGCCGCACGGTGGCCCGCGCCCGCCCGCCGTGCGCCTCGTAGAGCCGGACGACGACGTCGCCGCTGCGGTCCTCGGCGAGCTTGACCGCCTCCACGACCACGCCGGCGCCCTCCACGGCGAACAGCGGGTCGACCGGCCCTGCACCGCGCACCTCGCGCAGCGGCAGGTTCAGCCGGTACCCCTCGCGCACCGCGTCGGGGATCCCGGCGCCGACCAGGAGCGAGGTGCGCAGGACGTGCCGGCCCTGGTCGGCGTCCGGGTCGGGGAACAGCGGGGCGCGCAGCAGCGACAGCCGCACGGTCGTCGTCGTACCGCCGTCGGGCCGCGTCGTGCGCCCGGTGTCGTGCCCGTAGGTGGAGTCGTTCGCGACGGCCACGCCGTAGCCGGGCTCCCCCACGTGCACCCACCGGTGCGCGCACGTCTCGAACCGCGCCGCGTCCCATGAGGTGTTCGCGTGGGTGGGGCGCAGGACGTGCCCGAACTGGATCTCGGAGGCGGCGCGATCGGCGTGCACGTCGAGCGGGAAGGCGAGCTTGAGCAGCTTCTGCCGCTCGTGCCAGTCGACGTCGAAGGACAGCTCCACCGCGGCGGCACCCGCCGCGAGCGAGACGAGCTGCTCCACGCGCGAGTCCCCGAAGCGCCGCACGACGCGCACCGCGACGCGCTGCGGGGACTCCTCCACGAGCTCGACGGACTCCGCGGCGGTGAGGTCGGTGGTGTGCCGGCGGTAGTGCTCGTCGACGTCCCAGGCGTCCCACTGGGTGGGGGTGTCGCGGTGCAGCTGCAGCAGGCCGCCGCGGGCACCGGGGGCCAGCACCTCCCGGCCGGCGGTCAGGTCGAGGACGGAGGCGAGCAGCCCGTCGCGGTCGACGGCGACGCGGACCCGCTCGTTCTCCAGCACGAACCCGCCGTCGGCGGCCGACGCTCGGGCGTCCCCGGACCGCTGCGGCGCGCCCGCTCCCAGGGCGGCGAGACCGTGACGGGGGAACGGCGAGGCGTTGAAGGCGACCGCGCCGTCCCCGGAACCGGCCAGCTCGCCCAGCGAGGTGCCGATGAGCTCCTCCAGCTCGGCGGCCACCTCGGCGTAGCGGGCCTCGGCCTCCCGGTGCACCCAGGCGATCGAGGAGCCGGGCAGGATGTCGTGGAACTGCTGCAGCAGGACCACCCGCCACAGCCGCTCCAGCGCCTCGTAGGGGTAGTCCGCGCCGCGCTGCACGGCGGCGGCCGCCGCCCACAGCTCCGCCTCGCGCAGCAGGTGCTCGCTGCGGCGGTTGCCGCGCTTGGTGCGCGCCTGCGAGGTGTAGGTGCCGCGGTGGAACTCCAGGTAGATCTCCCCGCTCCACACCGGCGGGTCGGGATACTCCGCCTGCGCCTGCCGGAAGAAGTCGTGCGGGCCCGCGAGCTCCACGACCGGTGAGCCCTCCAGCGAACGGGTGCGCGCCGCGGCGGCGAGCATCTCGCGGGTGGGGCCGCCACCGCCGTCGCCGTACCCGAAGGGCAGCAGCGAGCGGCGCGCCCGGCCCTTCTCGGCGAACTGCCGCTCGGCGCGGGCCAGGTCCTCACCGCCCAGGTCGGAGTTGTAGGTGTCCGCGGGCGGGAAGTGGGTGAAGATGCGGGTGCCGTCGACGCCCTCCCACGCGAAGGTGTGGTGCGGCATCCGGTTCACCTCGTTCCACGACGGCTTCTGGGTGAGGAACCAGCGGGCGCCGGCCGCCACGGCGATCTGCGGCAGGGCGGCGGTGTACCCGAACGAGTCCGGCAGCCACACGTCCAGCGGCTCGACGCCGAGCTCCTCGGCGAAGAACCGCTTGCCCGCGACGAACTGGCGGGCCAGCGCCTCCCCACCGGGCATGTTGGTGTCGGACTCGACCCACATGCCGCCGACGGGCACGAAGCGGCCTTCGGCGACGCGCTTCTTGATCCGCTCGAACAACTCCGGCTGGGCGTCGCGCACCCACGCGTACTGCTGCGCGGAGGAGCAGGCGAACACCAGGTCCGGGTCCTCGTCCATCAGCGCCAGCACGTTGGAGAACGTGCGCGCGCACTTGCGCGCCGTCTCCCGCGTCGGCCACAGCCACGCGGAGTCGATGTGGGCGTGCCCGACGGCGGTGACGCGGTGCGCGCTGGCGGAGGCGGGCTGCGCGAGCACGCCGGCCAGCGCCGCACGCCCGGCGGAGGCGGTGCCGGCCACGTCCCAGGGGTCGACGGCGTCGACGGCGTCGTCCAGGGCGCGCAGCACCTCGGCGCGCCGCGTCGAGGACTCCGGCAGCTGTGCCAGCAGACCGCGCAGCGTCCAGACGTCCTGCTGCAGCTCCCACACCTCGACGTCGAGCTCGGCGAGGTCCGCGCCCGCGAACCGGTACAGCGGGTCGGTGCCCGCGGTGGCGGGGTCGCCAAGCCGGGTGGGGGTGGCGAACACGCCGTCGCCGGAGACGTCCGGGTTCGAGGACGCCTCCAGCAGGACGTCCACCGCACCGTCCGGGCCCGTCACCGCGGCCAGCGGCAGGTACCGGTTGCGCGGGTGCAGCCCCTTGAGGACCGTGCCGTCCGGGCGGTACGCCGTCGCCTCGGCCTGGAAGCCCGGTTGCACGTCGGAGTAGCCGAGGTCGACGACGACCTCGGCGCGGGTGCCCTCACCGCCGAACCCCTCCGGGACGGGGCCGGCCAGCCGGAACCAGGTGGTGCCCCAGGGCCGCCCCCAGGCGGTGCCCGTCGCGAACGGCTCGTACGTCGCGGCGGCCGCCTCGGCGAACGGGACGGGTTCGCCCGGCGCCACCCACGCGGTGACCTCCAGCGGCACGCGCCGCCGGTGGGTGGCCGGTTCGAGGCGCTCGCGCACGAAGCGCTCGACGCGCATCTCGACGAGGGCGGGGTTGAGGTGCACGGGGCGGCTCCTGGAGCGGGGTCGTGGCGGGGGCGTGCGCGGGGCGGTGGGCCGGTGGTTCGAGCGTGTCAGCCCTTGACGGAACCCGCCAGGGCGAAGGATCCGCCGGCGAGGCGCTGGACGACGAGGTAGAGGACGAGGACGGGCGTGGCGTAGAGCAGGGAGAACGCGGCGAGCTGCCCGTACGCGACGGCGCCGTTGGTGCCGAAGAAGGTGTAGATGGACACGGCGGCGGGCTGCCGGGCGGGGTCGAGCAGCAGCACGAACGGCACGAAGAAGTTCCCCCACGCCTGGGTGAACACGAAGATGAACACCACGGCGATCCCCGGGCGCATGAGCGGCACGACGATGCGGCGCAGCGCGGTCATGGCGCTGGCGCCGTCCACCCAGGCCGCCTCCTCCAGCGACACGGGAACGCCGTCCATGAAGTTCTTCAGCATCCACACGGCCATCGGCAGCGAGGTGGCGGCGAGGAACAGGACGGTGCCGGTCAGCGAGTCCAGCAGCCCCAGGGCGACGAACAGCGCGTACACCGGCACCATGATCGCCGTGATGGGCAGGCAGCTGCCGAAGAGGATGGCGTAGAGGAAGGAGCGGTTGAACCGCATGCGGTAGCGCGACAGCGGGTAGGCCGCCAGGGTCGCCACGACGACCGTGACGAGCGCCGCGCCGCCGGAGACGACCAGGGAGTTCCACAGCGGGAGCAGCGTGAGCTCGTAGGTGAGGACGTCGCGGAAGTTCTCCAGCGTGGGGGCGCCGGGCAGCGACACCGACACGGTGGCGTCGGGGTCCACCGAGGCCAGCACGATCCAGGCCAGCGGCACGAGGAAGACGACGCCCACGAGGAGCAGCGCGAGGTTCGCGGCGACGCTCGCGCCCCGCCGGTGGGGCGAGGTGACGTGCAGCCCGGGGCGCGCCGGCGCGGCCGGCGGCACCGCCGCCACCGCGTCGGGCCGGGTGGTCGCTCCCGCGCCGGCCATCAGTCCACCTCCGGCTTGAGCACGCGGACGTACACGGCGGCGAACACGGCGCCGACGACGAGGGTCACCACGGCGATGGCGGTGCCGTAGCCGACCTGGGCGAACTTGAACGCCTCCTGGAAGGCCAGCACCGGCAGCGTGGAGCTCCGCGTGCCGGGGCCTCCCCCGGTCATGACCCAGATGAGGGTGAAGACCCCGAGGGTCTGCAGGGTGGTGAGCATGAGGTTCGTGGAGATCGACCGGCGGATCATCGGCAGGGTGATGCGGAAGAAGCGCTGGGCCCCGCTCGCACCGTCCAGGGAGGCCGCCTCGGTGACGTCGGGCGGGACCTCGGACAGCGCCGCGCCGTAGACCATCATCGAGAAGGCGGTGCCGCGCCAGACGTTGGCCAGGACGACGGCCATCATCGGGAAGGTGACCAGCCAGGCGGGGTCCCCCGCGCCGAACGCCCCCAGGACGGCGTTGAGGGTGCCGTCGGTGGAGAAGAACGCGTACAGGGCGAAGGCGGCGACGATCTCCGGCAGCACCCAGGCGGTCACCACGAGGGCGCTGACGAGCGAGCGCAGCGGGCCGAGGGCGACGCGCAGCAGCAGGGCGACGGCCATGCCGAGGACGTTCTGGCCGACCACGGCGGAGGCGATCACGAAGAACAGCGTCAGCCACGCGGACTGCCAGAACTCCCCGCTCGACAGGAGCTGCGCGTAGTTGTCCAGACCGACGAACTCCGGGTCGGCGGCGCGGTAGCCGCTGAGGGCGGTGTTCGTCAGCGAGCCGTACAGCGCGTAGGCGATGGGCCCGGCCAGGAACACCAGCATGAGCGCGCAGGCCGGCAGCAGGGGGGCCAGCTTGAGCGCCGTGCCGGACCCGCGCCGGGCGGGGGTCCGCTCCGCCCGGCGCGGGCCGTGGGTGGTGACGGCGGTCGCCACGGTCAGCCCGCCGCCTGGGTGCGGTCCTCGCCGACGATGCCGACGAGCCCCTCGTCGTAGGCGGCCGCGGCTTCCTCGGGGCTCTGGCTGCCGGTGGCGACGGACTCGGCGGCCACCTGGATGTTCGCGGAGATCTGCGAGTAGTCCGGGGTGGCGGGACGGAAGTTCGTCACCGGGACCAGGGAGGAGAAGAACTCGAACGACGGGTTGTAGGCCAGGTACTCCGGGTCCTGGGCGACGTCCTTGCGCACCGCGATCTGGCTGTTCTCGGTGTCGTACTTCAGGGCGTTCTCGCGGTTGAGGGCGACCGTGATGAAGTCGAACGCGGCCTGCGGGTCGGCGGCCGTCGAGCCGACCGACAGGAGCCAGCCGCCGGACATCGAGGTGCGGCCGGGGTCCTGGCCGTTCTGCGTGGGCATGGCGGCGATGCCCATCGTCTGCTCCCACTCCGGCCACTCGTTCTCCCCGGAGATCCACGCGCCGGGCAGCCAGGAACCGTCGATCGCCATGGCGAGCTCGCCCTGCGGGAGCAGTTCGGTGCTGATGCGGGCGCCGAGGGCCGCGTCGAGCATGAGGGAGGTGTCGGGCCCCAGGCCCTCGGAGTAGACGGCCTCGTAGAAGCCGAGCGCGTCGCGGAACCCCTGGGAGCCGGTGATCCACTTCTGGGTCTCCGCGTCGTACAGCTCGTCCCCCGTGCCGTACAGCAGCATCTCGAAGCCCTGCATGGACGTCGCCTCGCCCGCGGCGCGTCCGGCGTAGACGTTCAGCGGGATGACGCCGGGGACGCGCTCCTTGACGGCGCGGGCCGCGGCGAGCACGTCGTCCCAGGTGGTGGGCTGCCAGTCGGTGGGCAGCCCGGCCTGCTCGAAGATCTGCTCGTTGAAGTAGATGCCGCGGGTGTCGGTGCCCATGGAGACCCCGTAGGTCTTGCCGTCGTCGCCGAGGCCGGCCTGCTTGGCGGTCTCGTCGAACTGGGACCAGTCCTCCCACTCGGCGAGCATGTCGTCGACGGGCGCCAGGTAGCCGGCAGCGGCGTCGGAGCGGACCTGGAAGCTGTCCTCGTAGATGACGTCGGGCGCCGTGGACGGCGAGCGGTTCATCAGCGCCAGCTTCGTGAAGTACTGGTCCTGCTCGGCCTCGATGGGGACCAGTTCGACGGTTCGGCCCTCGTTGGCCGCCTCGTACTCGGTCTTGGCCTTCTCGAGGACGTCCTCGAGCTGGGTGAACTGGGCCGTCCGCTGGTAGGCGACCCGGATGGTGCCGTCGTCGTCACCGCCGCTGCTCGCTCCCCCGCACGCCGTCAGGGCGAGGGTCGCGGCGGCAGCCGTCGCGAGGAAGTGCCGTCTGCGCGCCATGGTGCTCCTCCACGTGCCACGGGGTCGCCGTCGACCCACCACGGAGTATGTAAATCAATTGGACTTGCTCTCGTCAAGAGCTGACGAGCAGCACCGAGGACCGGGGGCTGAACGCGTCGTCGAGGACCAGGCAGGCGGCGCCGACGGCGGCCACGTCGCGCCCCACCCGGGTGCCGCGGATCTGCACCGCGTGCAGTGGCGCGGCCACCTCCCGCCCCCGCACCAGCGGGGGCACCACCTCCAGGAAGCGCCGCTCCAGCCGCGGCCACAGCGGCCCGCCGAAGACCACGAGGTCCAGGTCCAGGAGGTTCTGCACGCCCGAGACGGCGCGCGCCACCCGGGCGGCCGCCGCGTCGACGACCGCGACGGCCGCGGGCACCCCCTCGTCGGCGAGCCGGCACACCTCCCCCAGGGCCCGGTCGACGCCGAGCACGTCGTCCAGCGGCCAGGGGCCCAGCCCGGCCGCCTGCGCCTGCAGCACCAGCGACCGGGTCGCGTTGCGCTCCCCCAGGCACCCGCGCTGCCCGCACTCGCAGACCGGCCCCTCGCCGTCGGCGGCCAGGTGGCCGACCTCGCCGGCGTTGCCGGAGGATCCGCGCAGCACCTCCCCGCGCAGCACCAGCCCGGTGCCGATGCCCGTGCCGAGGTAGAAGAACGCGAAGCTGCCCGTCGGCCCGGCACCGCCGGCCCACATCTCGGCCACGGCGGCCGCGACGACGTCCTTGTCGAGCAGCACGGGCAGGCCGGTGGCCTCGGACAGGACCCGGCGCACCGGCACGCGCGCCCACCCGGGCAGGTTCGGGGCGCCCACGACGTCCCCGGCCGGCCCGTCGACGGGGCCGGGCACCGCGACGCCCAGGCCCGTGAGGCGCTCGGCCGGCACCCCGGAGGCCTCCACGGTGGCCGCGACCTCCGCCGCGACCAGCGCCAGCGCCTCCTCTGGCGGGACCTCCGGCGTCAGCGGGGCGTCGGAGCGGGCGACGACCCCGCCGCGCAGGTCGAGCACGACGGTGGTGACCACGACCGGGTCCAGGTGGACGCCGACGGCGTAGCGCCCCGACGGCGCCAGCTGCAGCATGGTGCGGGGCTTGCCGGGGCCACCGCCCTGCTTGCCGGCCTCGACGACGAGGCCCTGCTCCAGCAGGTGCCGGCAGATGTTGGAGACCGTCTGCGCCGACAGGCCCGTCAGGGCCGCGAGCTCCACGCGGCTGAGGCCCTCGGCGTGCCGGCGCACGGCGTCCAGGACGACGACCCGGTTGTAGTCGCCGACGCGGGGCAGGTTCGAGCCGCGGCGCACCGCGGCGGGACGGGGAGGTGCTGCCACCGCGTCAGCGTGCCACGGCTGTCGCAGGGCCCGGCGGGGTGCTTCACCGGCGCCGCCTGCGTCACGGCCCCGGGCGCTGAGCCGGACGGTCCCCGCGCCCGTCAGGTGAACGTGACCGCCCCGTCGTGCAGGTCGTAGGTGGCACCCACGACGCGCAGGTGCCCGGCGGCGGCGGCCTCGGCCAGCAGCGGGTCCGCGGACAGGGTCAGCACGTCGCCGGCCACGTTGAGCCGCACGGCCTCGGAGAGGGCGTCCTCCCCGCCGGTGCCGGCGAGCGCCGACTCGGCGGCCGGGCGGATCGCCTCGACGAGCGAGTCGATCGCCGTGCCCGAGGGTGCGGAACCCCGCTGGACCGCCTCCAGGGCGGCGCTCACCGCACCGCACCCCTCGTGCCCGAGGACCACCAGCAGCGGCACGTGCAGGTGCTCGACGGCGTACTGGACGCTGCCCAGCACGGGCGGCGCGAGGACCTGGCCGGCGGTGCGCACCACGAACAGGTCTCCCAGGTCCTGGTCGAACACCAGTTCCGGGGGAACCCGGGAATCGGCGCACGAGAGCACGGCCGCGAACGGGTGCTGACCCTCGGCGATCCGCAGGCGGTGCGCGGCGGTGCGGGTGGTGTGGTCCTCGGGGTGCGCGGCGAAGCGGGCGTTCCCCTCCCGCAGCAGTTCCAGCGCCTGCTCGGGGTCGGTGACCCGCTCCGGGCGCTCGCCCCCTGGGCGCGGCGCCACCGCCGCACCGCTGCCGGCGCAGGCGGTCAGCAGCGCGCCGCCGCCCAGCGCGGTTCCCCAGCGCAGCAGCCCGCGCCTGCTGGTCGTCTTCTCGGGGTCCGGCCCCGGCACCCCCGTCGGGCTCGTGCGGGCGTGTGCGGGCAGCACGGATCGTCGAGCGTTCATCGGTTCCCCCCGGTGGTGGGGCGCGGCCCCCGCCGCGATCCCCCCGGACCGCGCGGCCGGAACGCTACTGCGAACGGGTGCCGGCCTCGACGGAATTACCGGCCCCTGCCGGCGACGGCGAGAACGGGCACCGTGAGCCGCGGCGGGACGCTCAGCTGCGCACGACGAACGGGTCCACCGACGCGCCGTCGCGCATCGAGCTCTTCTCGATCACCGAGAACTCCCCGTCCGCCTGCAGCACCACGGCGGCCACGCCGTCGAGCGAGCCCAGGCCGTTCTCGCGGGCGGCGGAGTGGATGTCGGCCTCGGTGAAGCGGTGCCGGCGCATCGTCTCGTGCACGAACTCGCCGTCGTGGAACAGCAGGACCGGGCTCGTCGCGACGAGCTTGTTCACGACGCCGGAGCGGTGGCGCAGGAACGCCATCACCCACTGCAGGACCACCAGCAGGGTGAAGACCACCAGGGCCGTGGCCAGCGAGGTGTCGCTCGAGGTGAGCACCCGACCGAAGGCCGACCCCAGGGTCACCGTCAGGACGAAGTCGAACGGGGTCATCTTCGCCATGTTGCGGGGCCCGCTGATCCGCAGGATCCCCACGATCCAGACGTAGCCGAGCGTTCCGACGACCAGCGCCCGCACGATCGGGGCCCAGCCGTCCCACCAGAGCGTCACACCGTCCATGCCCGCCACCGTGCCACGGCGACCGGGCACCCGCGCGGTGGCCGGAGAGCCGCTCCCCGACCACCGCGCAGCGGTGACGACGTCCTCAACCCTGCCGCTGCAGCGCTTCCACGAGCAGTTCCGCCAGGTGCTTGGGCCGCACCCCGGCGAGGTTGTCGGACTGGGTGCGGCAGGAGTACCCGTCGGCCACGACCACCGCGTCCGGGTCCTGCTCGATGCCGCGCAGCGCCGGCAGCAACCGGTGCTCGGCGACCTTCACGGAGACGTCGTAGTGCCCGTCCTCGGCGCCGAAGTTCCCGGCCAGGCCGCAGCAGCCGGACAGCACCTGCGCGTCGACACCGGCCTTGGCGAGCAGCGCGGCGTCGGGCGCGAACCCCATGACGGCGTGCTGGTGGCAGTGCGGCTGCACGACGGCCCGCACGTCCCCGTCGGGGTCCAGGCGCGGCGGGACCCAGTCGGGCCGCTGCTCGGTGATGAGCTCGGCGAGCGTCTTCACCCGGGTCTTCAGCGCGTGGGCGCGCGGGTCGCCGGGCAGGAGCTCGGCGGCGTCCTCGCGCAGCAGCGCGGTGCAGGACGGTTCCAGGCCGACCACCGGCGCGTCGGCGGGCAGCCCCGGGGCGCTCAACGCGTCGAGGGAGGCGCGCAACTGCTTCTTCGCGCCGTCGAGCTGGCCGGTGGACACCCACGTCAGCCCGCAGCAGACCTTCTCGGTGGTGATGGAGACGTCGAAACCCAGGTGCTCCAGCAGCGTCACCGCGGCCCGCCCGACCTCCGGGGAGAAGTGCTCGGTGAAGGAGTCCACCCACAGCACGACCGGCTGCCCGCCGGTGCGCACGGGGCGCCGCCCGAACCACCCGCGGAACGTCTGCTCGGCGAACCTCGGCAGCGGCCGCTCCTGCGCGATGCCGCCGACGCGCTTGGCCAGCGCCGCCAGGGCGGGGACGCCGGTGAGGGCGTTGACGAGCTTCGTCTCGAACCGGTGCAGCGTGGCCAGCCGCGACCAGCGCGGCAGCCAGCCGAGCAGGTAGTGGTTCATCGGCCGCAGCCGCCCCGCGTAGTGCTTGTCGAGGAACTCCGCCTTGTAGGTGGGCATGTCCACGCCGGCGGGGCAGTCGACGGTGCAGCCCTTGCAGGACAGGCACAGGTCGAGGACCTCGTGGACCTCCTGCGAGCGCCACCCGTCGGTGACGAGGGTGCCGTTGGCCATCTCCTGCAGCAGGCGGGCGCGCCCGCGCGTGGAGTCCTTCTCGTCGCCGGTGGCCAGGAAGCTGGGGCACATGACGCCGCCGGAGTCGGCGCGGCACTTGCCGACCCCCACGCAGCGGTGCACCGCGCGGGTCAGGTCCCCGCCGTCGTGGGAGTACGCGAACTTCAGCGGCATCCCCAGCACGTGGGCGGGGCGGGCGGCGGGGACGCGCAGGTCCGCGTCGACCGGCGCGGGCCGCACGAGGACGCCGGGGTTGAGCAGGTCGGCGGGGTCGAAGGCGCGCTTGACCTCCTCGAACGCGGCGATGGAGTCCGCGTCGTACATCAGCGGCAGCAGGGCGCCGCGGGCGCGGCCGTCGCCGTGCTCGCCGGACAGGGAGCCGCCGTGCTTCGCGACCAGGCGCGCGGCGTCCTCCAGGAACGCACGGGTGCGCTCGGCGCCGCCGTCGTCGTAGAGCGGGAAGTCGATGCGCACGTGGATGCAGCCGTCGCCGAAGTGGCCGTACGCCAGGCCGTCGACGCCGTGGGAGGCCATGAGCGCGTCGACCTCGCGCAGGTACCGCCCCAGCTCCTCCGGCGGCACGGCGGCGTCCTCCCAGCCGGGCCAGGCGGGCTGGCCCTCCGGGGAGCGCCCGGCGAGACCGGCGCCGTCCTCGCGGATGCGCCACAGCTTGCGCGCGTCGGCGGCGGTGGGGATGACCACGGAGTCGAGGGCCTGCGAGTCCGCGACCATCGCGCGCGCGGCGGCCAGGGACTCCTCCGGGGTCTCTCCGCCCATCTCCACGAACAGCCAGCCGTCGCCGGTCGGCAGCCCGTCGACGGAGCCGCCGCGGCGCACCACGGCGTCGGCCAGGCGGCGGTCGATGCCCTCCACGGCCAGCGGGCGGTGGGTGAGCAGGGCGGGGGTGGCGTCGGCGGCCTCGTGCATGGAGGCGTAGCCGAGCACGACGAACGTGGTGGACGGCGACTGGCGCACGAGCCGCACGCGGGCGCGCAGGATCGTCGCCAGGGTGCCCTCGGAACCGGTGAGCAGGCGGGCCAGGGCGGTGCCGCGCGGGCCGCCGGTCTCGGGCAGCAGGTGCTCCAGGGCGTACCCGGAGACCTGCCGGCCGAAGGTGCCGAAGCCGGTGCGGATGGTGGCCAGGTGGCGGCCGGCCACCGCCTCCAGCCCGCCGAGCAGGTCGGCGGGCGGGTCGTCCGTCCAGAACCGGCGCCCGTGCCCGTCGAGGACCTCCAGCGCGAGCACGTTGTGGCTGGTGCGGCCGTAGGCGAGGGCGTGCGAGCCGCAGGCGTCGTTGCCGATCATGCCGCCGACGGTGCAGCGGGCGTGGGTGGACGGGTCCGGGCCGAAGCGCAGGCCGTGCGGGGCGGCCTCGCGCTGCAGGTCGTCGAGGATCACGCCCGGCTCGATGAGCGCGGTGGCGCCCTCGGCGTCGATCTCCAGGACGCGGTTCAGGTGCCGGGAGAAGTCCAGGACGACGCCGGTGCCGACGGCGTTGCCGGCCACGGAGGTGCCCGCCCCGCGGCTGGTGAACGGCACGCCGAGCTCGCGGCAGACGGCGAAGACGGCCTCGACGTCCTCGGTGCTGCGGGGGAAGACGACGACCTGGGGCACGACGCGGTAGTTGGAGGCGTCGGTCGTGTACTCGGCGCGGCGGCGGGTGGAGGCGTCCACGACGCCGGAGCCGGCCTCGACGCCGAGCGCGGCGAGGAGGCGCCCGACGAGGCGGTCGGCCCCGTCGGTGGTGGTGGTGCCCGGGGCGGTTCCGGTCGCCGGGGCGGGGTCGGTCATCGTCACGGCACCAGTGTGCCGCCTCGCACCGACGCTCCCGGCCACCCTCCCGGCGGCCCCGGGCCCGCGGGGGCTACCGGCACCGCCACCGGCCGCGGGACGGTGGGGCGCACCCGACACCCCACAGCACCGGAGGCCGACGTGACCCACCGCACCGCTCCCCCGCTGCGCACCGTCGAGTCCGCCGCACCGCTGCCCGGGTGGGTGCGGGCGCTGGCCCGGGTGCGCGGCGTCGCGGCGCGCGCGCTGTGCGCCCTCGTCCTCGTCCTGGTGGCGCTGGAGGTGCTGCCCGGGCCGGGGCTGCCGCCGGTGGTGGAACCGCTCGTGGCGCCGGCCCTGCTCGTGCTCGTCGTCCTCACGGTGGTGCTGACGCGGTTCGGCGGCGGGCCCCGGCCGCCCGCGCGGCTGGTGGGGCCCGTCGTCACCGGGCGCTGGCAGGCGCTGTCCACGCCCGCCGACCGGGTCCCCAGCCACGGCACGCACGGCTACGGCCAGACCTACGCCGTGGACCTGCTGGCCGACCCGGCCGACGGTTCGCGGCCGCCGTTCACCGCCGGCGGCGGGTTCCTGCCGCCGGAGCGCTTCCCGGCGTTCGGGCAGCCGGTGCTCGCCGGTTCCGGCGGGCGCGTGGTGCGCGCCTCCGGCCGCGCCCGCGACCACCGCTCCCGCAACAGCTGGCTGGCGCTGCCGTTCCTGTTCCTGGAGGGCGCGGTGCGCGACCTGGTGAGCTGGCGGCTCGTCGTGGGCAACCACGTCGTCGTCGACCACGGCGACGGCAGCTTCGCCTGCTACGCGCACCTGCGCCGCGGTTCGCTGCGGGTGCGGCGCGGGGACGTCGTCGCGGCGGGCGACGTGCTGGGCGGGTGCGGGAACTCGGGGAACTCCAGCGAACCGCACCTGCACCTGCAGCTCATGGACCGGCCCAGCCCCGCCCTGGCCGCGGGGATCCCGTTCGCGTTCACCGGGACGGTCCTCGAGCCCTCGCCGGGCGGCGGGCAGGACGACGGGCGCGGGGTGGTTCCCGGGCGCGGGTAGCGGTTCAGCGCGAGGTCGGGCGGCATCAGCGCCGGGTAGAGCGGCGCAGCTTGGCGAAGAAGTCCTCCAGCAGGTAACGGGTGTCGAACTCCTCGCACACCAGGAGCGTGCGCTCCGGGTCGGCGCCACCGGTCATCGTGCACTCCCCGGTGAACCGGGGCGCCGGCCGCCGGCGCCACACCGCGCCCTGCGGGTTCAGCACCGCCCCGATGGCGGGCGAGTCCCCCAGGGAGCGGTGCTCGATGGCCCGGGGGTGGTGCTCGTCGTTCCAGGCGACCAGCTGGTCCACGAGGTAGCGGCCGATGCGGCCGCAGGGGGCCACCCGCTCCTCCAGCTCCGCGTACCCGACGCCGACGCGCGTGTACACCGAGCGCGGCACCTGCCACAGCTCGACACCGCTGCCGAACACGACGTTCGCGGCGTGCACGTCGTTGGACAGGTTGAACTCCGGCTTCGGCCCGTCCCAGACCCCGTCGTAGGACGGCCCGCCGATCCAGACGACCGTGAGGTCGCGCTCGGCGATCCGCGGCTCCAGCAGCAGCGCCGAGGCCATGTCGGTCAACGGCCCCAGGAACGCCGCGAACAGGGGGCGGTCGTCGTCGGCCAGCGCCTCCTGCACGATCAGCCGGGCACCGGCGCTGTCGACGGCGGTGCGCTCGTCCGGCAGCGCGACCGGGGCCCCGTCCGCGACCCGGACCGCACCGGTGCGCCCGAGCAGTTCCAGCAGCAGGTCCACCTCGGCGCGGCTGTCCGCCATGCTCGTCGCCGAGCGACCCGCGCCGAAGTGGGCCGGCACGATCCCGCGCACGTCCAGCGTCTCGGACAGCAGCGCGTGGACGACCGCGTACTGGTCGTCCGCCTCGTTCTTGGCGTCGGTGTCCACCACCAGGCGGACGGTCCTGGCGGCCCTCCGGGTCGTGGCCACGGCGCCTCCCGTCGTCCCGGTGCTGGTCCCCGCGACCGTAGCCCACCGACGGCGGGGAGGACCATGGACCGGTGCTGACAGCAGTGGAGATCATCGCGGGGACCGCGCTCGTGATCCTCGCCCTCGTCGACGCCCTGGTGACCACGTTGTCCGTGAGCACCGGGGCCGGACCGCTGACGAGCCGGGTCACGGGGGTGCTGTGGCGGGTCCTGCTGTGGCGCCACCCCCGGGGCCGGCAGGGCACGCCGCTGCGGTTCTCCGGGGTGCTGATGCTGACGGTGACGGCGTCGACGTGGGTCCTGCTGCTGTGGGCGGGGTGGTCGCTGCTGTTCCTCGGCAGCGGCGCGGTCGTGAACTCCACGACCGGACGGGCCGCCGGGGTGCTCGACACCGTCTACTTCGCCGGCTTCTCCACCGCCACCCTCGGCGTGGGCGACTACACCGCGGACCAGCCGGGCTGGCGGTTGCTCGCCGCGGTCGCCGGGTTCACCGGCTTCCTGCTGATCACCCTCGCCGTCACGTACCTGCTCTCGGTGGTGCAGGCCGTCGTCGCCGCCCGGGCCCTGGCGGTGCACGTCTTCGCCCTGGGAACGCACCCCCAGGAGGTGGTGGCGCGCGGCTGGAGCGGTGGGCGGTTCAGCTCCGCCTTCACCCAGCACCTCGTGAACCTCAGCAGCGAAGTGGCCCAGGTGGCCGAGCAGCACCTGGCCTACCCGGTGCTGCACTACTGCCACACCGGCAGGGCCGCGGCGGCGGCATCGCTGGCCGTCGCGACCCTGGACGAGGCCGCGCTGATCCTCGACGCCGGTGTCGCCGCGGACGCCCGCCCGGACGACAGCACCGTGGCTCCGGTGCGGGAGGCCGTCAGCGGCTACGTGCGGACCGTCGCCGCCACGTCGGCCCTGGTGCCCACCCCGGACGCACCGCCCGCCCCCGCGCTGACCGCGCTCGCCGAGGCGGGCGTCCCCCTCGCCGGCGGCGGCACCTTCGAGCAGGCGGTCCGCGCGCAGGCCGACCGGCGCGCCGGGCTGCGCCGCGTGGTCGACAACAGCGGCTGGACCTGGCCGCAGGCCGGGTGACGCAGCGGGCCGCCGACCCGCTCCGCCGGAGCCGGCTTCAGCGGCCGCTCACTGCACGTCGCCGCCGGCGGTGGGCCCCGCGTACGTCTGCGCCGTGCCCGTCGAGGTGCGGCGGGGCATCAGCAGCCCCAGCAGGACCATCCCGGCGCCGAGGCCCAGGTGCAGCCAGTCGTCGGCGGCGTTCAGCGGCACGAAGTTCGCCCGGGCGTCCTCGGCGACGACGAGGCCGTACACCCACAGGCCCAGGTAGGCGACGCCACCGACGAGCAGGTACGCCTTCGCGGCGTCCGCCCAGCGGGCCAGGACCACCCCGAGCACCCCGAAGAGCAGGTGCAGGAGGTTGTGCAGGACGGAGACCTGGAAGACACCCAGCAGGTGGGCGTGGGAGTCGGGCCCCGCCCAGGACAGCTGCTCGTAGCCGGTGGTGATCCCGGGGACGAACCCGAGGACGCCGACGACGAGGAACGCGATCCCGACGAGGAGGGACGTCAGCTGGACCGGGGAGCGGTGCACGGACAGGCGCGAGGACGTCGAGGTGCGGGTGCTGCTCACGGGGAACCCCTCCTGGAGCGAGGACGAGACCTGCACGGCGGGCACGCGGGTCCGGCCCGTCCCCTTCCACGGTAGGCACTGCGGGGCGGGCGGCAAGGTGAACCGCGTCGCACCCGGCCCGCCGCTGCCTCCTGCGGACCGCGCGCCGCCGCTAGGGTCCTCGCTCGTGCCGGTGACCGCCTACCCCGTCCTGGTGGTCGTCGGGTTCCGCCGCTACTCCGCCTACCGCGCCGCCACGGCCGCCGGTGCGCTGGCGAACACCGTCTTCGGCGCGGTGAAGGCCGCCGTGCTCACCGGCACCGTGGTCGCCGCCGGCGGCAGCGTCGCCGGGTACGGCGTCGCGCAGGCCGCGACGTTCGCCTGGCTCAGCCAGGCGCTGCTCGCCCCCCTATCGGTCTTCGCCGACGACCGGCTGGCGCGGCGCGTGCGCACCGGCGACATCGCCGTGGACCTGGCTCGGCCCGTGGACCCCCAGCTGGCCGCCTGGGCGGACGACCTGGGGCGCGCCGCGTTCCAGCTGCTGCCGCGCGGCCTGCCGCCGCTGGCCGTGGGCGCCCTGAGCACCGGCCTGGCGCTGCCCGGCGAACCCGCCGGGTACCTGCTGGGGGCGCTGTCCCTGGTGCTGGGGGTGTCGATCTCCTTCACGCTGCGCTGGGCCGTCGGCCTCACCGCGTTCTGGCTGGTCGACGTGCGCGGGATCCTGCTGCTGTACACGGTGTGCGCCACCGTCCTGACGGGTCTGGCGGTGCCGGTGGCGTGGTTCCCGCCGTGGCTGGCGGCCCTGGCGGCGGCCACCCCGTTCCCCTCGGTGCTCCAGGCGCCCGCGGACGTGTTCACCGGCGTGGTCACCGGGACGGCGGCGCTGGGCGTGGTGGCCGTGCAGCTGGCGTGGCTGGCGGGCCTCGTCCTGCTCGGCCGGGTCCTGCTCGGCGCGGGGTCGCGGCGGCTGGTGGTGCAGGGTGGCTGAGGACGTGACCGAGGACGTGGCCGGGCACCGGGCGGCGCTCGCGGCGTACCGGGCGGTGCTGGCCTCCCGGGTGCGGGCGCAGCTGACGTACCGGACGTCGTTCGCGGCCGACGTGCTGGCGAACGTCGGGGTGGGCGTCAGCGAGTTCGCCACCCTGTACGTGGTGTTCTCCCGGGTGGACTCCCTCGGCGGGCTGGACGTGTGGCGGGCCGCGCTGGTGTTCGCGCTGGCGAACCTGGCGTTCGCGTTCGCGGACCTGCTCGTCGGGCACCTCGACGAGCTGCCCCGGCACGTGCGGGAGGGCACCCTGGACGCGTTCCTGCTGCGCCCGCTGCCGCTGCTGGCGCAGCTGGCCACCTCGGAGGTGTCGCTGCGGCGGCTGGGCCGGGCGGCGGTGGCGCTGGTCGTCCTGGTCGTCGCGCTGCCGCGGGCGGACGTGGAGCCCTCCGCCGCCGTCGCCTGGCTGCTGGCCTCCTCGGTGCTGGGCGGCACCGCGGTGTTCTCGGCCCTGTTCGTCGCCGCCGGAGCCCTGCAGTTCTGGCTCGTGGAGGGCCGCGAGGCGGCGAACGCCTTCACCTACGGCGGCGCGAACGCCGCCCAGAACCCCGCCTCCCTGTACCCGGGACCGCTGCGGTGGGTGTTCACCCACCTGGTGCCGGCGAGCTTCGTGGCCTACCTGCCGGTGCTCGCGCTGACCGGGCAGCCCGGTCCCGCGGGCCTGCCGCCGTGGCTGGGCTGGTGCACCCCGTTGGCGGCGGCACCGGTGTGGGCGGTGGCGCTGCTGCTGTGGCGCGGCGGGGTGCGCCGGTACACGGGGGCGGGCTCGTGAGCGCGCCCCCGCGCGAGCCGGGGGAACCCGCGCTGGAGGTGCGGGACCTCGTGCGCGAGTACGTCCTGCGGGTGCGCGCGGGGCGCCTGCGCCGGCGCCGCCACGTCGTGCGCGCCGTGGACGGGCTGTCCCTGCGGGTGGGGCGCGGCGAGTCGGTCGGGTTCATCGGCGCCAACGGCGCCGGCAAGTCCACCACGGTGAAGCTGCTCACCGGCATCCTCGTGCCCACCTCCGGCACCGTGCGCACCTGCGGGATGGACCCCGCCGCGCAGCGCCGCGACCTCGCCCGGCGCATCGGCGTGGTGTTCGGCCAGCGCAGCCAGCTGTGGTGGGACCTGCCGCTGGCCGAGTCGTTCCGCCTGCTCGCCGCGATCCACGGCCTGCCGGCCGCACGCCGCCGCGCGCGCCTGGACGACCTCGTCGAGCGGCTCGACCTCGCCGCGTTCCTGCCCACCCCCGTGCGGCAGCTCTCGCTCGGGCAGCGGATGCGCGGGGAGGTCGCCGCGGCGCTGCTGCACTCCCCCGAGCTGCTCCTGCTGGACGAACCCACCATCGGCCTGGACGTCCTGTCCAGCGAGCGGCTGCGGCGCTTCCTGCGCGGCGAGCGCGAGACGCACGGCACGACGCTGCTGCTGACCACCCACGACATGGGGGACGTGCAGCGGCTGTGCGACCGGGTGCTCGTCGTGGACTCCGGGCGCCTCGCCTACGACGGCGACCTGCCGGGACTGGCGCGGCGCGTGGGCGCCCGCCGCGTCCTGGTGGTGGACCTGCGCGAGCCCGCCCCGCCGCTGCACGTGCCCGGCGCGGAGCTGGTGGCGGTGGAGGCGGAGGGCCTGCGCCAGCGCCTGGCGTTCGACCCCACCGCCACCACCGCCGCCGAGGTCCTCGCCGGTGCCTCGCGGCTGGTGGAGGTGCGGGACCTGTCCGTGGAGGAACCCGACGTCGCCGACGTCGTGCGGCAGCTGTACGCGTCCGCGCGCCGCTGAGACCGGGTCCGTGGCGTCCCCCGGTCAGAGGGAACCGGCGAGGCGCCCCAGGATCGGGTTCCAGCCGACGACGCGGCGCTCGGCGACGATCCCGCCGGTGGTGAAGGGGTCCTCGTCCAGCAGCGCCTCCACGGCGGTCGCGTCGTCCGCCTCGAACACGAGGACGGCGCCGTCGGCGTCGGTGGGCCCGGACAGCACCAGGCGCTCGCCCAGCCCGGCGAGCCACTCGCGGTGCACGGGGCGCACCTCGTCTCGGGCGGCGGTGTCGGACGTGTAGGCGTAGGTGGCGACGAAGTACGGCACGGGGGTTCCCCTCCTGCGGCGGCGGTTGTCGCCCCGGACGCTACCGCCGCACCGGGACGGGCCCGGCGAGGGCCAGCAGCGCGGCGGCCGCCTCCGCACCGTCCCGGGGGGCCGCCGGCAACGGCTCCCCGGAGCAGAACCGGTCCAGCAGCGCCTCGACGAGCGCGGCCCGGCGCACGACCCCCCCGCCGTCGGCGCAGCCCGGCAGGACCCGCACCTCCAGCGTCGGCGGGCCCGGCCGCACCCCGAGCACGTGGGTGAGGTTCACGTCGCGGAACTTCGAGACGCCCGTGCCCGCCGCGGCGGCGCGCAGCTCCCCCCACCCGGTCCACTCCCGCTCCGCCAGGGCCACCAGCTCCGGCGGCAGCGGGCCCAGGCGCCGGCAGGCGGGGTTGGTGCCCAGCAGGAGCCGCAGCCCGGGGCCCCACGGCCCGAACAACCGCAGCACCCCGCGGAACGCGGCCACGTCGCGGAACGGCGCCGCGTCCAGGTGCAGGTGCACCGCCGCCTCGGCGGGCACGGTGAAACCCAGTTCGCGCGCCGGCGCCAGCAGCGCCTCCAGCGCGTCCAGGTGGTCCACCTCCAGCGGAGGGGTGATCACCTCGCAGGGGCGTTCGCGCTCCCCCGGCAGCGGTGCCGCCATCGCCACGCTCGCCCCGGCACCGTCGTCCACGCGGAACACCGACCCCACCGCGGCGACCCGCGTGCCGAACAGCTCCGCCACCGGTTCCAGCACCGCCCCGATCCCGGCCGCCGGGTCGGTGCGCGCGGCGACCAGGCGCAGCAGGCGAGCGTCGTCGGTGAGCACCCGGTACCAGCCCGGCAGCGGCGCGGCCGAGGGGTCCAGGTCCTGCACGATGGTGGTGTCGTCCACGAGGCGGCACAGGACCGCGCCGTCCGCACCGAGGACCTCGAAGCCCGGCGTCAGGTGCCAGAACCTCTCGACGCCCGCCGTCGCCGACGTCTCGCTGTCGGCGTGGAACACCGGGCGCACCGAGCCGCCGCACCGGCGGGCCAGCTCGTCGGCCAGGTGCCGGCGGCTGGACCCGCGCGGTGCGAGCAGTTCCACCTCCACCCCGGTGCGCCGGTGCAGGACCGGCTCACCGCCGGAGGTGCTCAGGGCTGCACCGGCAGCGTCTCACCGGCCATCAGGCGCTCCCCGGCCAGCGCCTTCGCCTCCCACGGGTCCACGTTCCACGCCTCCCCCAGCTCCACGGCGTCGTCGTAGCCGTACCCGGCCGCGAAGAACGCCTCGCGCTGCGCAGCCCGCTCGTCCGCCGACGCGGGCGGCTGCTCGACGGGCTGCTCCGCGGGCTCGAACGGCAGGTCCTCGCCGGCCAGCAGGTGCGCGCCCGCGGTCGTCTTGGCCTGCGCGGGCTCGACGTTCCACAGCCGCCCCAGCTCCACGGCGTCGGCGTAGCCGTACCCGGCCCCGAAGAACGCCACGAGCTCCTCGTCCGCCGGTGCGGCGACGTACGGCTCGCCGGTGGGCTCCAGTGGGACCGGACGGCCCGCGAGCAGGTCCGCGCCGGCGGTCACCTTGGCCTCACCGGGCTCGACGTTCCACGACCGGCCCAGCTCCACGGCGTCGTCGTAGTCGTACCCGGCCGCGAAGTAGGCCTCCAGGGCCCTGGTCTGCTCCACCGCGGTGCGCGCCGCCTCCCGCAGGGCCTCCTGCCCGCCGGCCTCGGCGGTCGGGCCCGCGCTGGTCCGCACGTCCGGCTGCGTCGCCGGCGCGCCCGAGGCGGCCGGGGAGGCCGTCGACGTCCCCCCCGGCCCGGACCAGCCGCCCCACGAGGCCACGCCGACGGCGCCCACCGCCGCCGCCGCGGCGGGCGCCGCCAGCAGCGCACGGCGCCGGTTCGCCCGCCGGCGGCCCCCCCTGCGCGCCGCGGCCGGCAGCCACGCCGGCGACTCCACGTCCTGCACCGCGGCGGCCATCTCGCGCCGCAGCCGTTCCTCGACCTCGTTCACCACCGGCTCATCGCCTCCTCGTCCTCGTCGGCACCCATGAGCTCGCGCAGCCTGGCCAGGCCCTTGGAGGCCTGGCTCTTGACGGTCCCGCGCGAGACGTCCAGCTCGTCCGCGATGCGCTCCTCGGACCAGTCCTCGAAGTAGCGCAGCACGATGACGGCCCGCTGCCGCGGCGGCAGCTTCCGCAGGTGGTCCACCACGTCCGCGCGCACGGCCCGGTCCGCGGCGCCGTCGGGGACGGGCCGCCCGTGCCAGCCCTGGAGCTCCACCTCCCGCGGGCGCCGCGCCACCCGCCGCCACCGGTCGGTGACGGCGCGGGTCATCGCCGTGCGGGTGTAGGCGTGCGGGTCCTCGATGGAGCGCCACCGCACGTAGGCCCGCTCCAGGACGTCCTGGACGAGGTCCTCGGCGGCGGCGCGGTCGCCGGTGAGCAGCAGCGCGGTCCGCAGGAGCCGGCCGCCGCCCGCGGCGACGAACTCCTCGAACGACCCTTCCACGGCCCCTCCTCGCGACGACTGCCCTCTGAGACGCCGCACACCCCCGCCAGGTTGCCCCACCCACGACGAGACCCGCGGTGATCAAGGAAGTTGCAACTTCCTTGATCACCGCCATGACCACCGCCACGTCGGGCGGGGCGGGCGGGGTGGGCCGTAGCGTGGGGGCGTGCCGCCCTCCGCCCCCCGCTCGGTGCCCGCGCTGCTGCAGACCCTCGTCGCCGGCGACCCCACCGCGCCCCGCCTGACCTTCTACGGCGAGCGGTACGCCGACACGGGAGAGCGCGTGGAGCTGTCGGCGCGCGTGCTGGCCAACTGGGTCGCCAAGACGGCGAACCTGCTGGAGGAGGAGTTCGACGCCGGTCCCGGCACCCGCGTCGCGCTGGACCTGCCGGCGCACTGGCGCACCCTGGTGTGGCAGCTGGCGGTGCTGTCCACCGGCGCGCACGCGCTGACGGGCGCGCACGAGGACGCCGACGTCCTGGTCTCGGCGAGCGCCGCGGCGCTGGGGGACGGCCCCGCCGACCGCGTCGCCGTGTCCCTCGCGCCGCTGGCCACGTCGTTCGGCGCGGAGCTGCCGGCCGGGGTCCTGGACTACGCGCGGGTCGTCACCGGTTACGGCGACGTGCACGCCCCCCTGGCGGAGCCGGCGCCCGGCGACGGGGCCCTGGACGGCCTGACCCACGGCTCGCTGCTGGCCGAGGCCGCCGCCGCCGGCGCCGCCTGGCCGGTGGGGGTGCGCCTGCTCACCGACGTCGGCCCCGCCGACGCGGTCCGCGGCCCGCTGGCCGCCTGGTGCCGCGGCGGCTCCGCGGTGCTCACCCCGGACCTGGACGCGCTGCCGGAGGCGGTCGCCGCGCAGGAGCGGGTGGACGCGCGGCTGCCGCGCACCTGACCGTGCCGCCCGCGGTGCCCCGTTCCGGCGGGGCGGGGACCGTCGTGCACGCCGTGGTGCTGGCCGCGGCGACCGTCGCCGCCTCCGCCGCCCTGGCCGCTGCCGGCCTGCCCTCGCCCACGCTGTTCGCGGGGCTGCTCACCGGGCTGCTCGACGCGCTGCTGCTGCCGCGCCCGCTGCCCCTGCCGCGCGGCACCGGGACGGCGGCGCAGGCCGTCGTCGGCGTCACCATCGGCACCCTCGTGCAGCTGTCGACGCTGGCCGCGCTGGGGGAGCACTGGCTGCCCGTGCTGCTGGTGACCCTGGGCACGCTGGCACTGAGCCTGGGCACCGGTGCGCTGCTGGGCCGGCACCGCGACGTGGACGCCGTCACGGGCGCGTTCGCCCTGGTGGCCGGCGGGGCGAGCGGCCTGGTCGTCATGGCCCGCCAGCTCGGCGCGGACGAGCGCGTCGTGGCGGTGGTGCAGTACGTGCGGGTGCTGGTGGTGGTGCTGTCCCTGCCGGTGGTGCTGCACGTGGCGTTCGGGGTGCGCGCGCAGGGGCCGCAGGGGCCCGCGGCGGGCGGCCCGCTGTGGGCGGGCCTGCTGCTGCTCGCGGTCTGCGGCGTCGCGGGGCGGTGGCTGGGCCGGGTGGCGCACCTGCCGGCGGCGTCGCTGCTGGGGCCGATGCTGCTGGCGGCGGCGCTGTCGCTGGGGGGCCTGGCCGGCGCGGCGCGGGTGCCGGGCACCCTGGAGGCGCTGGCGTACGCGCTCATCGGCCTGCAGGTGGGCCTGCGGTTCACCCCGGCGAGCCTGGCGAGCGTGGCGCGGGTGCTGCCCGCGGCGCTGGCGCTCATCGTGGCCGGTCTGGCGGGCAGCGCGGGCCTGGCGGCGCTGCTGTCGGCGACGACGGGGCTGCCGCTGCTGGACACGTACCTGGCGACCACGCCGGGCGGGCTGTACGCGGTGCTGGCCGCGGCGGTCGGTTCCGGCGCGGACGCCACGTTCGTGCTCAGCGTGCAGGTGCTGCGGCTGCTGGTGATGCTGCTGGCGGCGCCGGTGCTGGCGCGCGCCCTGGCCGGCGGGGTGCTCAGGCGCCGCCGGGGCCCGCCGCCACCAGCCGTCCCGACCCCGTGAGGGTCAGCGGGTGCTCGGCGGCCGTGGCGAACACCGAGCGCCCGCGCGCCAGGTCCACCTCCCCCGCCGTGGACGCCACCCGCACCTCGCCCTCCAGGCACAGCAGCGCGCGCGGCACCGCGCGCTCCCACCGGGTGCGGGCGCCGGGGCGCACCCGCAGGACGCTCAGCGCGAAGTCGTCGACGTCGCCGGGGGCGAAGAGCTCCTCGTCGTCCGACACGCGCCGCGGCGGCAGCAGCGGCGGCGGCAGCACCCGGAAGTCCAGGACCCGCAGCAGCTCGGGCACGTCGACGTGCTTGGACGTCAGGCCCCCGCGCAGCACGTTGTCGGAGCTGGCCATGAGCTCCACGCCGGTGCCCGACAGGTAGGCGTGCACGTTGCCCGCCGGCAGGTACAGGGCCTGTCCCGGTGCCAGGCGCACCTGGTTCAGCAGGGTGGACACCAGCACGCCGGGGTCGCCGGGGTGGTGCCCGGCCAGCAGGGCGACGCAGCGCGCGGAGTCGTCGTCGACGTCGCGGCAGGCGGTGGCGACGGCGCCCACCAGGGGTGCGGTGGCGTCCTCGGCGGCGGCCAGCAGCCGGGTGGTCGCGGCGCGCAGGGCGGCGCCGTCGTCGGCACCGGCGAGGTCGTGCAGCAGCCCGGTGAGCAGGTGGTCCGCGGCGGGCGGCAGCGGCGGCAGGTCCAGGCCGGTCAGCAGCTCGCGGGCCGCGGCCGGGGAGCGGAACCCGGCCACGGCCGCGAACGGCTCCAGCGCGTACAGCAGTTCAGGTTTGTGCTCGTCGTCGCGGTAGAGCCGGTGCGGGGCGTCGGGCGCGACGCCGGCGGCCTCCTCCTCGGCGTACCGGCGCTGCGCGGTGGCGCGGTCGGGGTGGGCCTGCAGGGACAGCGGCGCGGCCGCGGAGAGCACCTTCAGCAGGAACCCGAGCCGGTCGCGGCGGCGCTGCGGGCCCAGCACGCCCGCCGGGTCGGCGGCGACGACCTCGTCCAGCGGCCGGGGCGCGCCCCCGCCGGCGGGTGCGGCCAGCGAGGGGGCCGAGGGGTGGGCGCCGATCCACAGCTCCGCCTGCGGTCCGCCGTCGGGTTCGGTGCCCAGCAGGTCGGGGATCGCTCGCGCGCTGCCCCAGGCGTAGGGCTGGACGCGGTTGTCGAGGACGAACACCCTGCGCACCTTAGGGAACGGGGTGCGCCCACGGGGGTGAACGGCCGCCGCGGAACACCCGGACGGCCGCCGCCCGTGGCTACGATCACGGGCATGAGCGTTCTGGTGACGGGCGGTGCGGGGTTCATCGGCTCCCACGTGGTGCGGCTGCTGCAGCAGCGCGGCGAGGACGTCGTGGTGGTCGACGACCTGTCCAACGGCCGGGCCGAGCGGGTGGGCGACTCCCCCCTGGTGCAGGTGGACCTGGCCGCCGAGGGTGCGCAGGAGGTGCTGCGCGGCGCCTTCGCCGAGCACTCCGTGGACGCCGTCGTGCACTTCGCCGCCCGCAAGCAGGTCGGCGAGTCCGTCGAGAGGCCCGCCTGGTACTGGCAGCAGAACGTCGGCGGGCAGGCGAACCTGCTGCAGGCGATGCAGGACGCGGGGGTGGGCCGGCTGGTCTTCTCATCCTCCGCCGCCACCTACGGCGCCCCGCAGGTCGACGTGGTGCGCGAGGACGGCCCCGCCGAGCCCATCAACCCGTACGGGCAGACCAAGCTCGTGGGCGAGTGGATGAACCGCGCCGCGGGGGTGGCGTGGGGGCTGCGCTCGGCGAACCTGCGCTACTTCAACGTCGCCGGCGCCGGCTGGCCGGACCTGGGCGACGCGGTCGTGATGAACCTGATCCCCATCGTGTTCACCGCGCTGGACGCCGGCCGCGCCCCGGTGGTGCTCGGCGACGACTACCCCACCCCCGACGGCAGCTGCGTGCGCGACTACGTGCACGTCCTGGACCTGGCCGAGGCGCACCTGGCCGCGCTGGACCACCTGGCGGGCGGGGCCGCCGAGGAGGGGCACGACGTCTTCAACGTCGGCACCGGTGCGGGCGCCTCCGTCTTCGAGGTGCTGCGCGTGGTGCGGGAGGTCACCGGGATCGACGTGGAGCCGGAGGTGCGCGAGCGGCGCGCCGGGGACCCCCCGCAGCTGGTCGCCGACGTGACGCGCATCCGCGAGGAGCTGGGCTGGACGGCCTCGAAGGACCTGCACGACATCGTCTCCTCCGCCTGGGAGGCGTGGCGCGCCGCGCGCTGAGCCCCGCACCACCGCTCGCGCGGGGCCGCCGGTTCAGCCGTGCGGCAGGAGCACGCTGATGAGCAGCACCACGGGCACGCACAGCACCGTGGTCAGCAGCACCGTGTCGCGGGCCAGCTCGACCCCGGCGCCGTAGCGCACCGCGAAGGTGAAGACGTTCTGCGCCGTGGGCAGGGCGGCGACCACGGTCGCGGCGTACGTGCCCGCGGGTCCGACCCCCAGCCCCCACCGGGCCGCCGCGTACGTCACCGCGGGCTGCACGAACGCCTTCAGCGCGGTGGCCACCAGGACGTCGGTGCGCCGCCAGCTCGACGAGACCCGCCCGTGCAGGGACATGCCGAACGCCAGCAGCGCCCCGGGCACCGCGAGCCCGCCCAGCAGCTCCAGGGGGCGGTCGAGCGCGGTGGGCAGGGACGCCCCCGTGGCGCTCAGGGCGAGCCCGGTCGCCCCGGCCAGCAGGACGGGGTTCAGCAGGGGCGCCACGAGGCGGCGCGCGCGGGCGGCGCGTCCCGGTGGCCGCGCGCGCTCCCCGGTGACGTCCAGCACCGCCAGCGCCACCGGGGAGAGCACCACCATCTGCAGCAGCAGCGCCGGCAGCACGGCCGTCAGGTCGCCCAGCACGTACGCGGCCACCGGCAGCCCGATGTTGACGGCGTTGACGTAGCAGGAGGACAGGGCGCCGATCACGGCCTCGCGCACGCCCAGGTGCAGGCGCCGGCGGGCCAGGACCCACCACAGCACCGCGCAGACGGCGACCCCCGCGCCGGTGAGGACCACCTGCTCGGACAGCAGCTCGCGCGGGTCGGTGCCGGCGAGCGTGCGCACGAGCAGCGCGGGGGTGCCCACGAAGAACACCAGCCGCGAGACCACCGCCTGCGCCCCCGGCCCGAGGGCGCCGGTGCGGCCCAGCAGGTAGCCGACGGCCACGACGCTCGCCACGACGACGAAGCCGGTCAGGACACCGCTCACGCTCGCCGGCCGGCGGGGACGGGCGGGGGCAGCGGCACGCCCCGAGGTTAGGGCGTGCCGGGCACGTCCCGGCCCACCACCCGGGCTGGTCCCCGGCACGACGAGCCGCGAGACGCTGGACGCGCGTGAGTGGCGAGGTGCTCCAGGTGAGCGACCAGAACCTCGCAGCAGCGAAGTCCTACGCCGAGCACGCCGCCGCTACGGCCGCGAACCTGAAGCCGGGTACCTGGGAGGCCGTCCAAGCCCTGGCCCTGACGTCGATCGCGCACAGCCTGGCCGCTCTGGCGAGCGGCTCCCCTCGCGACTGAACCTGCGCGGCGCCCGCTCCCACCGCTGCTCCACGGCGCGCGCGGCAGGCTCCCACTGGCCGCCCGCGACCCGCTCGTGCCACGGTGCAGGAGCTGGGCCGACAAGCGCCGAGACGTCAGATCGAAGGTCGCCGACCCCCTCGTGCGGACCGGAGCGGTGCAGTCGGCGATCTACGGCTGGACACCCGGCGACTCGCGATCGGTGCCTTCCCCACCGACGCGGACCACCACCAGCGAGGACGACACCCGCAGACCACCGAGAACCGAGGGCGAGTAGCCCACCGGCTCCCGCGGTGCGCGCTCACGGCGCTGTCGTGGACGCCCACGAACGGCCCGTCGTCCTCAGCGGGCGGCTGCGACCCGACCACGACGGCGGTCGCGGCCCCTGCCCACCACGTGGGTGATCAAGGCGCCGGCCTCGAGGAGCACCCCGACGACGAAGAGACCCGCACCAGCCACGACGGCCAGGGCCCCACCGATGTTGGCGCCCTCACCAGGGGTCAGCGTGGCGTCGGACCAGAGGGCCAGCAGAGCCAGCGCACCCCCCAGGTGCACCAGCACCAACCCGACCCGCGACAGCACCGCGCTCACCGGCATGACCCCTCCCGCCTCGACCCGCTCGATCACCACCGCCCATGCTCGCAGCGCCCGCCCGGGACCGGGCGATCGAGCGCGGCGAGGCGCCAGGACCCTTCGGCGATCGACGACAGGCGTGCCCGGCGCCACTGCTGGGAGGTGCGTTCCGTGTGCGCGGTCGTGCCGCCGACCAGCGTCACCGAAGTCGGCTCAGGCGGTAGCGACCTCGCGGTAGTGCTCCACGGTGGGGAACGGGTCGTAGAAGTGGTGCAGCAACCGCCTCCACTCCTGGTACTGCGCTGATCCCCGGAAGCCCTCGGTGTGGTCCTCGAGGGTGTCCCACTGCACCAGCAGCAGGTAGGCGTCGGGACGCTCCACGCAGCGGGACAGCGTGAGGCGTCGGAAGCCGGGCATCGCGGAGATGATCGTCTTCGCCTTCGAGAAGGCGACCTCGAAGGCGTCGGCTCGGCCGGCTCGGACGTCGAGGACGGCTTGCTCCAGGATCACGGTGTCCATCCTTCCCGATGGACGTGCGCTGGCGGGCGTGGGCACTCCAGCGGTGGATGCCGATCCCCCACCCGATCGACTGATGCAGCTGCCGACGACCACCCAAGAGAGTCAGCTGCGTGAAGGCCCCGCCACCACGACGAGCGGAACCGGACCCCGCGCTGGACACGAAACAGACCGCCAAGGAGGCGCGGTGCTCTCCCTCATCCTGCCGATCCTTGGCCTGGCCGCCCTCGACAGCCTCAACCCCTCAGCGATCACCGTCACCCTCCTGCTGATCCTGCGCGCCGCCGAGCGCCGCGCCCACCCCGCTCATCTCGTCCTGCCCTACCTCGCCGGCATCTTCCTCACCATGATCACGGGCGGCGTCCTGCTGCTCCTCGGCCTCGACGCAGCCCTCACCACGGCGCAGGATTCGGTCTCCCCACGCACCACCTACGTCATCCGACTCGTCGTCGGCGCGGCCCTGCTCCTCGTCGGGACCCTGACACCCACCCGCTCAGCGCGCCCACCCCGCACGAACGACGCCGCCACTGCCTCCCCGGGACGGCTGCTACTGCTGGGGCTGGCCGTCACCGTCGTCGAATTGCCCACCGCCGTCCCCTACCTGGCCGCCCTGGGCCTGATCGGCAGCTCCGACCTGCCCCCGATCCAGTGGGTTCCGCTGCTGGTGGGCTACAACGGCGTGGTCGTCCTGCTCCCGCTGGCTCTGCTGATCGCCAGTCGCCTGGTCGGGGCGCGGTTCCAGACCTGGGCGCAGCGCCGATCGCAGTCCCTGGCCCGCTCCGGACGCGGTCTGGTTCTCACCCTGGCTTTCGTGGTCGGTCTCTACCTGACCGCCGACGCGGCCTACTACTTCGACTTCTTCGGCGTGGTCGACATCCCGCAACCACACCCAGCCCGACAGGGGTGAGCGCGACCAGCCACCCGCGCAGCTAATCGCTCGTGCAGGACGGACGCCACCACCTCGCGGTCATGACGCTGACGTGGCGTGCACCATCGCGGACCCCACCCCACTGTGTGCTGCCGGGCGCCCCGCTGAACCGTTCGGCTCCCGCGGACTGTGGCGCACGGAACAGCTCCCAACGCCCGCTCGGCCGTGCCCTCCAGCAGGCCGCAGCGCGATGCTGGTGCTGTGAGCGCGACCGGGCTGAACGGGGAACCGGCACGAGAGGTGACCTCGCGGGTGCGTACCGACGCCTTCGGCACCGGGGCGCTGCGCTGGTGGCGGCGCCTGGCCGGTGCAGGGGTGGTGGCGCTGCTGGCCCTGGCGTTCGGGGCGCTGGCCACCGGCCAGGACGGCACCGACCGCGACAGCGGTTGGTGGGCGCTGGTCGTGGTGGCGTGCACGTACGTCGGGGTGCTGCTCTCGCGCCTTCTCAGCGGCGCCGCGCGCGGGGCGGGGCTGCTGGGCCGGCACGCGCTGGCCGGTGCCGGGCTGGGTCTGGTCCTGGCGGTGGTGCTCGACGTCGCCTTCTACAGCGCCGACGTCGGCTCGCTGCTGGTGCTCTTGGTGCCGATCGGCCTGCTGGCCGGTGCCCTGGTGGGGGCGGGAACGGCCGCGCTGGCGCTGCTGGTGCCGCCCCGCGCCGCGGCCGCGGTGGCGCTGGTGGGGGTGGTTGCCACCGCGGCGCTGGCGTGGCTGACCTTCCGCCCCGCCGCGCCGTACGACCTGTTCGCGGTGGACGCCACCGAGCAGGTGACCGCCGCCGGTGGTGCCGCCGGGCTGGCCGAGCGCGTGGTGCAGACCGTCGACCGCACCGCCGCCGGCGCTGACCTGCGCACCGCCCCGGCGTGGGAGGTCGTCGCCGAGGAGGCATCAGCAGGGTTGAGCCAGTCGCAACCGCACCTGGTGTTCACCCCGGCCGAGGACCTGGCGCTCTCCCGGGCCACCGGGCAGGCGGTGCGGCTGGTCACCGTGCGGGTGCGCGGCGAGAGCGCGGCGTGCGTGGTCATCGACGCGGACGCCGCCGACGTGCTGGGCGGAGCCTGCGAGGACTTGGACCTGGTGCGTTGAGGAGCTCAGGCAGCAAGAGCAGCCTCAACGCTTTCCCGCCACCACCCGCATCACGCTCATGGCGCTGACCAGCGCTTTCCGCCAACACGGCCAGGCTTCGACGAGCTGGTAGGAGCACGCCGCAGCGCCGTAGCCTCGGTCCGGTGATGAGAGCAGCCGGACGAAGCACCCTGCACGCTCCACCACCCCACGTCCTCTTCGACGCGTTGGCCCACCCCGGCCAGGACCCGAACCGCCCCTGGCTGCTGCTGCACCCCGACGAGCAGCAGCCGGACGTCATCGCGGCCGAGGAACCGACGTCGCTCACCTGGTCGTCGTTGTGGCCCGAGCTGCCGACCGCGCGCATCCGCTTCGGCCTCTCCGACGACCCACGGGGAGGTCGACTCACCTGGACGCTGCTGCTGCACGAACCTCTCAGCAGCGCCGCAGAGGTCCGCCGGCTGCGCTACCGCATCGACCAGCTCGTCAACGGCAACCTCCGGGACCGGTTCGACGGCTGAGGGCTCGACCGCTCGCTCATGCCGCTGTCACGCAGCAGCGATCCTGGGCATCAGGACGCGCCCGGCGGTGCGCGCCAGCGCGTAGGCGAGGGTGGCGGCCTTCCACCCGCTGCGCTCCCCGAAGCGGTAGTCCGCAGCCGGCACCAGCCGTTGCGCCAGGTCCGGGCGCAGCCGGGCCAGGTAGCGCCGCGCCCTGCCCGCGTGCGTGGGCGCGGAGGCGATCACGATGCTGCCCGCCTGCTCGAGCTGGTCCAGGCAGTGCTGCACGTTCTGCCAGGTGCTGCGCGCGGCCTCCTCCAGCTCGATGCGCTGCGCCGGCACCCCGAGGACCTCGCGGGCGTGATCGGCCATGACGCGCGCCTCGCTGGGCTCGCCAGGAGCGCCGGTGCACCCGCCGGTGAAGAGCAGCCGACCGTGCACCGGGTGCATCGAGCGCACCGCGATGTCGGTGCGCCAGCGCTGCATCGGGTGCAACTGCCCGCCGGGGCGGCTGGGGCTGCCGAGCACCAGCACCACCTGCGGGCCCGGCACCAGCCGTGCACCGCGCTCAGGGCCGCCCGTCGGCCAGCCGTGGCGGGAGGCGTGCCACTGCACCAGCTCAGCGATCAGGACGACCGCCGCGGGCAAGACCGCAGCAGAGGACGCGACGGCCACCGGAAGCGACAGGTGCAGCGAGCGAGACACATGACGAGCATCCGGTCACGCACCGCCGTCAACGGAGGCGACACGCACGGTCATCCCGCGAGGTGCGTGCAGTGGCAACTCAGCCGAAGAAGTCGAAGGCATGGATGAGGATGTTGGCGCCCAAGCCCACACCGAGGGCCAACGCCAAACGGCGCCACCACGCTCGACTGCCCACCGGACGTAGCCCAGGCTCCTCGACGAGCCGTAGCCGCTCAGCCACCCGCCACGCACGAGATCGCTGGCGCTCCATGCCACCACGGTAGGGGCCACCTTGCGGCACGCCCGCTCTTGCCGCGATCCGCGCCATAACGGCAGCTCGACGATCTTGCTCTCATGTCGATGACCGAGCGGTCGCTCGAGGCCGCGATCACCTGCCGGGCGCCGAGCTGCAGGCCCCGCTGACCACCACCGCCGATCCCGATTCCGCCGGTCGTTCGTTCGCCCGTTGCCCATCGGCGTGAGCCGAGGGCATGCAGACTCGACACCGAGGACACCGCTCTCCAACCAAGACGAGGAGCACCACGTGCGCTACGGACGGAGCACGCTCGGCGCCGTCGGCGCCCTCACGCTGATCATGATGACGCTCACTGGCTGTGGCGGTGAGATCCACGACGCTGAAGATCAATTGAGCGAACACTTCCTGGACCCCCTCACCAGCGCCGGCATCGCCCAGACCGTGGAGAGCACCTGCCGCTACGGCACTCCCGTCGAGGCGGTCTGGCACCTGCAGGCCACCGTGCAGCTGCAGGCGGCCAAGCAGGACGTCGCCGACGTTCTCGCCGATGCCGGGGTCGTCGTCGAGCCTGACGCCGACCTGCGCTTCGTGTGGCAGGAAGGCACTGAACCGGGCGGCGGCGGTGGTCCCCGGTGGCCCTTCTCCGGCAAGGGCCACTACGGCTGGCACGGCTCCATCAGCGCCGAGGGGGAGGGGACGAGCTTGCGGGTGGTCTTTAACAACGCCGAGCACACCGGCCTGCAGGACGGCATCGGCTGGGCGGAGGTGTGCCCCGGGACGACACCGGGTGCCGCCGCGGGGACGGCCGCGACGTCGTGAGCTGCAGGTGCCTCAGTCGGTACTAGGGCGGGGCCGGTGATCTCGCGCTCAGCGCGCGATCATGGACGCCGGCGACTCGCGCTCTTGTCGATGAGCACCTGTTCACGCGGCCGCTCATCGACCTACCGTCAAGGGCGTGCGGCTACCCCTGCCCAACCGGATGAACGCCCAGCACAGCGGCACCCCCGTCTTCGTCGTGCTCAGCCTGGCCATGGGCGTGCTGACACTGGCGACCCGTCCCTGGTCCGGTGTCCCGCGCGGGGATGATCCCAACGATCCGAATGATCGAAGTGCTCTGATCCTGCCGCCACTCGCAGAGCCAGTGCCCCCCGCGCAGGACAGTGCGCCGGGCACCGCACCCACCCGGCCCACCGCGTCCTGGTCCGTGCAAGGCCCCCTGCTGACCCTGCACACCACCAGCACGACCAGCGCCACCGCCTCGGTGCACGGTGAGCTCGGCCACCGCCACGGCTGCCTGAGCATCGGTGAGTACCCCGCCATCTGGCCGCACGGCACCACCTGGGACGAGGCGTCGCGCACCCTGACCCTGCCCGACGGCACCCGTGCACCGATCGGCACACCGCTGGACGGTTCGGGCGGCTACGTCAGCGTCGAGCACATCCTCACCCGCAACGCGCACGAGCCCCGTGGGCACCAGGCCGGCGCACAAGAGCTCGCGGCATTCCTGACCGGGCACCTGGACCCCACCACCCAGGTAGTCACGCTGGGCAGCATCAGCATCCACAGCGCCCACAGCAACCAGCCGCGGCACCAACACAGCCGACTGCAAGGACCCACCGCCTCCTGAAGGCCGCACCGGCAGGGCACTGCACCGCTCACAGCAGCGCCAGCGCACCGCGCGGTCATGACGCTGCACTTGCTCATCAACCTGCCCATCCTGATCCCGGCGACGGCAGCTTCCTGAGCACTGGAGCGACGAGATGGCCCCATCGAGTTCACGGTCATCCCGCTGGCCTGGACGTCCCGCGACCGCCCTCCCCTGCCGACGAGCGAGCACCGGCTGCCCCAGGCATCGTGGCTCGCATGGCCGTCTGGCACTTCACCGTCGAAGGGCACCAGTGGGTGGTGCGTGAGCGGGAGAGCGAGCCCGGCACCTACGACGCCGACCGGCTCAGCGGCCCCCACCCGTACGGCTTCACCTCGAAGTCCTCCGACGGCTCGGCGATGGCACCAGCAGAGATGGAAGTAGCCATCGCGGACTTCCTCACCGGGGTCAACCCGCGAACCGGCTACCTCGACTGACGGCCGGGCGCCGAGCACACACCCGGCCGCACGGTTTCGGGCAACCTGGGCCGGTGGGTGAACGCCGTCCCGGTCCGGTCACCCGTGCCGGGAACGAGCGACTGGCCGAGCTGCGCCGGCGGGTCGTCGAGCTGGTGGTCACCAGCGTGCTGAAGCCTGAGGAGATCGAAGACCTGAGCGTGCACTGGGGCGTCGCCGGTCGCCCCGGCGACGCGACCACGGTGCCGGGTGCCGGTCACGGGTGCGGGGTCGACGACACCCCCAGGCTGCGGTCGACCTCCGCTCGCGGCCACACCGGCACCTGTGCCAGGTGTCCACGGAGGAAGGCCGCCTCCTCCTCGTCCAGGCCGTACGAGCCGTCCAGACCGTCGGCACCACCACCGGCGTGCGCCATCGACCAGGCGACGCGGCACGCACCGGGATGCCCTCCCGGGGCCGCGCACAGCGCTCGCGCGAGGACCTCTTGCAGCGCGTGCACCTGCTCGGGGGTGGCCAGGACGTCCACCACGATGCGGAAGGGCTGGCGGGCGTCGTCCGTGGGCTGCTGCAGCGAAGGCTCCGGCACGCTCTCGACGCTAGCCCGGCAACCGGTGAGCACCGCTGCTTCCCCACCGGTCGTGCACGCGGTCACGGCGCACCCGGTGCGCTTCGGCACCTCCTTCGCCGGCACCGACCACGACGCCGCCTTCCCGGATCGATCGCCGGCCTGCCGGGCCCGATGCCCGAGCTGCACCGACGTGGGCTGCGCGCTCGTGCCGAGGTGCTGGTGCTCCCGCCGAGGCGAACCGCTCCTCGAACGAGCGAAGACGCCGTGGCCGATGACCTCGCTGAGGACGCCTTCAGTCCGTTGAGTCCGCGGCACGGGGCTGCCCCGCCTGACGCACGTGCTCCAGCACCCAGCGCATCGCCTCGCGCCGCTCGGCTCCGGTGCCCTCGAGCAGCCGCTGCACGTGCGGGGGCATCTCGTCCTTGCTCATCCACCCGCTGCGGGCCGCAGGACGACCGGAAGCGCCGGCGGAGGTGCTCTCCTCGCTCACGCCCCCATCGTGCTGGGCCCTGCCCGCCGACGACAGCCCCGGACCACCGGGGCACGCACCCCCTGCGCCAGGAGACGTCGACCGGGACGCGTCCGCACACGGCCCCGGCCCTGCGCCCGCGCTGGAACGACCGCGACGGCCTGGTCGACACCATCGACACCCGGCTGCGCCCGACCGGCAGCGGCGGCGTGACTAGCCGGCCTCCTCCTCGCGGGAGCGCCTGACGTACCAGGCGGCGAGGAAGTAGAGCCCCACGACCGTGAAGGTGATCTTGACGAGCCACATGAGGGGGCTGCTGTCGCCGTGCCACAGGGTCCACGACAACGCCGCGAGGGCCGCGTAGAGCATCCCCGCCCGCTTGGACTGCTCCAGCGTCTTCGTCGCCCGCCACCAGGGTTGCCTCGCCATGGCGAACAGTGTGACGCGCCGGCGGGGTGCGCGGGGCGCCGGCGGCGGGCGCGGCCCGCCTAGCGCAGGAGCAGGACGTTGCGCTGCGCGGCGAGTTCCTCGTCGCCGGGGTCGTGACCGGGGGCGATGCGCAGGGCGAGCTGGGCCGGGGTGGTGCCCGCGGCGAAGGCGGCGCGGAACCACCCGCCCACCTCGGCGGGGTCTTCCACCAGGCTCGCGCGCACCGCGCTGACCCGCCCGCCGGTGAGCAACCCGGCGGGCGCTCCGCCGCGGAAGTTCACCCGCCACGGTGCGCCGGTGAAGACCAGGCGCTGCCCGGCGACGTCGTGCACCCCCACGGGGACCTCGAAGCGGCGTCCGCTGCGCCGGCCGGTGAACCGCAGCACCGCCACCGGCAGGCGGGAGCCGAACCGGGTGGGGGCCAGGAAGCGCACCACGGGGTTGGCGACGCGGTCGATGATCCATTGGGGAGGGCGCCGGTCCTGGACCGTCGGGCTCACGCGTGCTCCTGGTTCGGGGTTCGGGGCGAGGGCGGGACGGGCGGGGTCGGCGCCGCGCTCACCCGGCGCGGCGTGAGCGCATCGCCTTCAGCTGGGTCAGGGAGGCGTCGGCGCTCAGCCGGGCGTACTCCGGGGAGTCCACGGCGTGCAGGGTGATGCGACCGTGCTCGTCGTGGTGCAGGCCCCAGCCGTAGGTCTTGGCCAGCGGCGAGGCGCGCAGGCAGGCGCGGGGCTGGGCGAAGTACTCGGCCATCAGCTGCTGCAGCTCCTCGGCGGGCAGCTGCTCCAGCTCGTCGACGTCCTCGCGGGCGCGCAGCCGGGGCGAGCAGGCCAGCAGCACCTCCTCCTGCGTGTAGTGCCCGGGGCGCGCGGTGAGCATGGCGTGCTGCACACCGGCCACGGTGGGCCGGGTCCGCGCGGGCGGCACCTCACCGGTGCCCGCTCGGCAGTCCTCGGCCACGGAGATGAAGGTGTCGCGGTAGCCCACGCCTCTTCCTACCGCACGACACCGGGAGGGCGGGGCGGCCTGGCGTCAGCCGCTACTCGAACTGGTCGTGACCGGGCCTTGTTGCTGGAACGTGGACCGACGGTACCGACGACGATCATTCGCCGGGTGCGTTCTGCGGACGTGCAGCCGGCAGCCGGGGCCGCTGCTCCCCCGCTCCCGGAGCGCGGCACTCCCGTGCGTCGGAACCTGTGGCGGACAGCGGCGCCGCGGGCGAGCGCGGGCACGCCGGGGCGGCCCGACACTCCTCGAGCGCACCGGCGACGGGGTGCGGCGAGACCGTCCAGCACCCGTGGTGATCCCGCACTGTTGAACCCTCGACCGTGCGAGATCACCACGGAGGGGACGTCACGACATCGGCAGGAGCGGGCGCCGGCGCCCGTTCACGCGTGCGTGCGTCCGGGCGCCGCGCGCGTGGTGGAGCATCGGGGTGTGAGCGGTGCAGGCCCGGGTGAGCGAGAGCCCGTCAACGCCCGGGGCAGGCTGAGCTCGGGGGATCGGGTGCGGCTCAAGGCGGTGGACGAAGAGGATCGCTTGAGCGGGCTGACGACGGATGTGGTCGGGGTGGTCCACGTGGAGCTCGCTGTCGGTGGCTTCCTCGTCAGCTTCCCCGTGGCCGGCGGCTTCGTCTTCAGCGAGGAGGAGCTGGAACGGGTGGACTGACTGCCGCGGCCCCGTGCGCAGCCGGTCGTCCCTGGAGCGTCTTGGTGCTCTGCCGGCGTCGAGAGCCTGCGGTGCGGGTCTCCGCGGGGTTCAGCGGCCTGTGTTCCTGGACAGGGTGAGGGTGTGCTCGGTGCGGGGCAGGCCAGCTCGTGGCCAGGAGATGCTCAGGCGCACCCGGGCATCGGCGGGCAGTTCGGCGATCCAGTAGCGCGCGTGCATCGTCAGGCGCACCTCGCCGGTGCCGTTGTCCTGGTGGGTGCGCACCGAGCGCTGCTTGGCGTGGACCTGGTCGGCCAGGTCGTTGATCGTCACGTGCAGCACCGGCTGGGAGCCGAGGTCGGCTGTGCCGCCGGCCGGGTCCAGGGGGTCGCGGGACCGGTCGAGCAGTTGCCGCTGGGCGGCTCGGGCGGGCGCGCCGTCGGCGTGCAGGTTCAGGTGCAGCATCAGCCCGGCGGGGTGGGCGTGGGCTTGGACGTGGTCCAGTTCGGCGCGGATGCCGGGTGCTTCGCTGAGCAGCAGCGGGCCGTGGGCCTGCACGCCGGTGTCGTCCGGTGGTATGGCGGGGACCCATCGTCGCGGCACGGCTCCACGGTGACCGTGATCGAGCGTGGGGGCAACGCCCGGATCGACGGATCCGGGCGGTCGGCGACGTCCTGGCCAGCGGGATGACCGGGCGTGCGGAGCCGCGGCGGACAGCGGTGCTGCAGGCGGGAGCGAGCACGCCGGGGTGGGCCGTGGCTGCTCGGGCGTGTCGGTGGTGGTCTGCAGCGAGACCGTCCGGCACCCCGTGGGGGGGGGGGGGGGGGGGGGGGGGGGGGGGGGGGGGGGGGGGGGGGGGGGGGGGGGGGGGGGGGGGGGGGGGGGGGGGGGGGGGGGGGGGGGGCGGGG
>NZ_JBJLSE010000031.1:0-40669 GCF_050871845.1 Kineococcus arenarius subsp. arenarius | reverse complement strand
CGACGTCACCAGGAAGGAACTGCTCGCGATCCAGGACTCCCTCAACGGTCGTCCTCGCAAGACCCTGCAGTTCATGACACCATCAGAGAAGCTCACGGAGCTGTTGCGCTGACCGCTTGAGACCGCCCTGTCTCTACGGTGGTGCCCGTGTACTGTCCGTCGCGTCGACCCGTCCGTCAGCCTGGTCTGCTGACATCGAGGAAGCCGCCACTGCCTCGAGCTGAGCATGCCGTAGTCGCCTGGTGCCGCTACTTGTGCTCTGGAGTCGGAGGCACCCGCGAGGTCACGAGGTCGAGGGTGCGCTGCCACACCCGGGTGCGCGGGTCGACGACGCTAAAGTGGTCGCCGTCCTCCTCCAACACGGCCACGTCGTCACCGGCCGCGCGGGCCGCGGCCGCGTAGCGGCGCGAGGCGTCGAGCAGGTCGGGGTCGTCGCCGCGGCAGCAGACCACGGCGACGGGGGAGCCGATCGGCAGCCGGCGCAGCGGGGAGGAGGCGGCGTACACCTGCGGCAGCTCGGCGGGCGAGCCGCCGAGCGCCAGCGCGACGGCGCCCTCGCTGAGGTGGCGGTCGTGGATGCTCTCCAGGTCCAGGCAGCCGGCCAGCGAGACCGTCAGCGCCGGGCGCACGGGCTTGCAGGCCCCGGCGGCCGTGCTGGCGGCGGTCACGTCGGCGGCCAGGCGCACGACGAGCTGGCCGCCGGCGGAGTGGCCGAGCAGGACCACGCGCTGCAGGTCCAGCGGGGCGTCCAGGCCGGCCAGCGCCCGCAGCGCGGCCGCCACGTCCGCGGTGGTGGCGTCCCAGTCGTGCCGATCGGGGCGGCGGTACTCCACATTCCAGGTGGCGTAACCACGGGCCGTGAGGTCGGCGGCCACCGCCTCCATGAGGTCGGCCTGCCAGCGCGAGCGCCAGTAGCCGCCGTGGACCAGGACGGCGACGGGGAAGGGGCCTGATCCACCGGGCAGACGCAGCTCGGCGTACTGGTCGGGATCAATGCCGTAGCTGTGTCGTGTGGCGGGAGCGGTGCGGGCGAAGAACCACGTGTCGACGGCAAAGGCGAAAGCGTCCATGCCGCGCGAGTGTAGGTGGCGTCGTAGCTGTGGCGACGGGTCCGGCTCGCGTGCCTGCACGTCCACGCGGATCACCGGCCCATCAAGGCCCCATGCGGTGAGTGTGGCCGCCACTGGCTCGCCCGTGGCGGGTAGCAGAAGGAATTCTCCGCTCACAGCGGCATCGCGCGCGGCTGCGGCGAACTCATCATCGGTGCTTGTGCGCACCAGGGTGCCGATGACTCCGCGCGCGGCCAGTGCCCGCTCGAAGAGCTCCTGGGCGGTGCGTGAGCCGTCCAGGACTCCTGGCGCCAGGACAGCGGTGCAGTGAAGGGTAGGCACAGGAGGGGCGGTGCTCACGTGCCGATCTCCGTGCGGACGGCGTACAGCTCGGGGAAGAACGTCAGCTCCAGCGCCTTGGCCAGGAAGCCGACGCCGGAGGAGCCGCCAGTGCCGCGCTTGAAGCCGATGGTGCGCTCGACGGTCTTCAGGTGCCGGAAGCGCCACAGCTGGAAGTTGTCCTCCAGGTCCACCAGCTCCTCACAGGCCTCGTACTCCTCCCAGTGCTCCTCGGCCTGCTCGTAGACGCGCTGCAGCACCGGCACGAGAGCGGGGGTGAAGACGTGGGCGGTGCGCACGTCGCGCTCCAGCAGCGCGGCGGGCACCGCGTGGCCGCGGCGGGCCAGCAGGCGCAGGAACTCGTCGTAGAGGCTGGGCGCGTGCAGCAGCGCCTCCAGCTCGGCGTGCGCGGCCGGATCGTGGGCGAAGACGTCGAGCATCTGGGCGTTCTTGTTGCCCAAGGTGAACTCGACGGCGCGGTACTGGTGGGACTGGAAGCCGGAGGAGCTGGCCAGGGAGCCGCGGAACTGCGCGTACTCGGTGGGGGTGAGCGTGGCCAGCACCGACCACTGCTCGGTGAGGGTGCGCTGGACGTGCTTGACGCGGGCGATCTGCTTCAGGGCGCGCTTGAGGTCGTCTGCGGCCAGCGCGGTCACGGCCGCGCGCAGCTCGTGCAGGACCAGCTTCAGCCACAACTCGGTGGTCTGGTGCTGGACGATGAACAGCAGCTCGTCGTGGTGCTCGGGCAGGCTGAGGGGGTGCTGGGCGCTCAGCAGTTGATTCAGGCGCAGGTAGGCGCCGTAGGACATCTCGCGGCTGAAGTCGGTGACCACGCCCGCCTCCACGGCGCGGGTATTGCCTGCGCGGGTGTTGTCGGCGGATGCGGCCTGGACTGGAGAAGCGTGTGCTGGGGCGCCCTGTGCGGGGGTCGATGCATGAGTGCTCATCGCGTGCCTCCGTCAAGGGTGCCCTGCAAGGCGTGGTGGATGGCGAGGAAGCCGTCGAGGACCTCGCCGAAACTCGTGGACAGCGGTGCCAGGCCCAGGCGGATCCCGTCGGGGGCGCGGAAGTCGGGCAGCACCCCCTGCCGCCACAGCGCGTCGGTGAGGGCGCGGAAGTCAGTACCGCTGGTGCCCTCGCGCAGCGTCAGGTGCCCGCCGCGGCGGTGCGCCTGGCGGGGGGTGGCCACCTGCACGCCCAGCGGCACCAGCAGCTCGTCGGCCAAATCCAGGGCGAAGGAGGTCAGCTGCAGGGACTTGGCGCGCACGGCGGCGGTGCCGACGCGTTCCAGCTGCTCGGCGCCCACCCGCACCGGCACCATGCCGAGGATCGGCGGGGTGCCGGAGATCAGCTGGCGCACCCCCGGGCCGGGCCGGTAGCCGGCGCCCAGGGCGAAGGGGTCGGCGTGGCCCATCCAGCCCTGCACCGGCTGGCGCAGCACGCCGTGGTGGCGCCGGGCGAGGTAAGCGAAGGCGGGGGCGCCGGGGCCGCCGTTAAGGTACTTGTAGGTGCAGCCGACCGCGAGGTCGACGCCCCAGTCGTCCAGGGCCAGCTCGACCGAACCAGTGGAGTGGCTGAGATCCCACAGCACCAGAGCGCCGGCGTCGTGGACGACGCGTGTGATCGCCTGCGCGTCGGCCAGGTGCCCGGAGCGGTAGGCGACGTGGCTGAAGGTGGCCAGCGCGGTGCGGGGGCCGACGGCGTCGCGGACCTGCTCGACCTGCACGCCGGCGGCGGGGTCGGTCTCGATCCAGCGCAGCGTCAGGCCGCGCTCGGCGGCCACGCCCTCGAGCACGAAGCGGTCGGTGGGGAAGTTGTCCGTGTCGCAGACGACCTCGTCGCGGCCGGTGGCGGTCGCGGCGTCGACGGCCGCGCGCACCAGCTTGTAGAAGAGGACCGTCGTGGAGTCGGCGACGACGGTTTGCCCGGGTGCGGCGCCGAGGGCGGCGCGGCCGAGGAGGTCACCGAGCTGCTGCGGCCAGTCCATCCAGCCGCCGGTGCCCGCGGCGGTGGCGGTGGCGTTGGTGCCGGTGGGGTCGCTGCCGGTCCCGGTCGCGTCGGCGCCGGGGCCGTCGGTCCAGCCCTGGATAAGCCGCCCGCCCCACTGCCCGCGCACGAAGGCGTCCACCTCCTCGGCGGTGGCCCGCAGCGGGCGGCCCAGGGAATTGCCGTCTAGGTAGGAGGTCACCGCCGGGGCGGCCTCCAGGAGGAACCGCTCGCGCTCGGGCGCCAGCGGGTCCTGCGCGTCCAGGCGGGCGGCCTGCTCGCGCAGGGCGGCGATCGTGGGGGCGGCGGTGATGCTCACGGCGTTCTCCTCGGGTGGTTCACGGCTGCTGGGCGCGGCGGCGGGCGCTGCGCCCGGAGCGGTACTGCTTGGGCAAGGGGTGCCCCCGGTAGCCGGTGTCCAGCGCCGCGTTCAGCGTCCAGTAGGGGTCGACCAGGTGCGGGCGGGCGATGGCGACGAGGTCGGCGCGGCCGGTGGCGATGATGGTGTTGGTGTCTTCGGTGGAGGAGACGGCCCCGACGGTAATCGTCGGTACCCCGGCCTCCTGGCGGACCCGGTCGCTGAAGGGGGTCTGGTAGAGCCGGCCGTAGGCGGGGCGAGCGTGAGGGCTGGTCTGCCCGGTGGAGACGTCGACGACGTCGGCGCCGTGCGCGTGCAGCCACCGCGACAGCTGCACCGCGTCGTCGCCGTTGAAGCCCCGCCGGCCTGAGCCGTCAGCGTCCACCCAGTCGGTGGCGCTGATGCGCACCGACAGTGGTCGCTCCTGCGGCCAGATCGCGCGGACGGCGTCCAGCACCTCCAGCGCCAAGCGGGAGCGTCCGGCCAGGTCGCCGCCGTAGCCGTCGCTGCGGTGGTTGGACAGCGGGGAGAGGAAGCTGGAGACCAGGTAGCCGTGCGCGAAGTGCAGCTCCAGCCAGTCGAAGCCGGCAGCCAGGGCGCGCCGGGTGGCGGCGGCGTGCTGGTCGATCACCTCGGCGATGTCGGCATCGGTCATCTCCCGCGGCACGGGGCTGTCGGGCAGGTAGGGCAGCGGTGAGGGGCCGAGTACCTGCCAGCCGCCTTCGGGCAGCGGCTCGTCCATGCCCTCCCACATGCGCTTGGTGGAGCCCTTGCGCCCGGAGTGGCCCAGTTGCACGCCGATGGCGGCGGGGGACTGCTCGTGCACGAAGTCGACGATGCGTGACCAGGCCTGCTGCTGGTCCTCGTTCCACAATCCCGGGCAGCCGGGGGTGATGCGCCCCTGGGGGGAGACGCAGGTCATCTCCGTCATCACCAGAGCTGCGCCCCCGACGGCGCGCGAGCCCAGGTGCACCAGGTGCCAGTCGGTGGGGAGACCGTCGATGGCGCAGTACTGCGCCATCGGGGAGACGACGATGCGGTTGGCCAGGACGAGGTCCTTGACGCGGTAGGGGTGGAACATCGGCGGGGTGCCCTCGGCGACCTGCACGCCGGTGCCGGCGAGGTTGTCGCGGGTGCGCTTGGTCAGCCACGCGTCCAGACGTTCGCTGTAGTCGGCATCGCGCAGCTTCAGGTTGTCGTAGGTGATGCGCTGGCTGCGGGTGAGCAGTGCGGCGGTGAACTGCTCGGGAGCCAGCTCGCGGTAGCGGGCGGCGCCTTCGAACCACTCCAGGCTGGTCTGCGCCGAGCGCTGCAGCGAGGCGACGACGGGGCGGCGCGCGGCGTCGTAGGCGCTCAGCGCCTGCGGGACGTCGGTGGGCTCGAAGTCCACCGCGCGCAGGGCGTCGACGAGGGCAATGGCGTCCTCGAGGGCGAGCTTGGTGCCCGATCCGATGGAGAAGTGCGCGGTGTGCGCGGCATCGCCGAGCAGGACGGTGTTGGCGAGCGCCCAGCGCTCGTTGCGCACGACGGAGAAGTTCAGCCATCCGGAGTTGTTGCCCAGCAGCGGGTGCCCGTCGAGGACTTCGGAGAAGACCTTCTCGCAGAAGGCCAGGCTGGCCTCGTCGTTCTCGCCGGGGGTGCGGGGGCGGGCGGCGAAGTCGGCCAGGCCGGCGCGCTCCCAGGTGTCCTCGTCGGTTTCGACGATGAAGGTGGAGCGGGTGTCGTCGAAGGGGTAGACGTGCGCCCAGAACATCCCGTGCGGGGTGTCGACGAAGAAGAAGCTGAAGCACTCGAACGGCTTGGTCGTGCCGAACCAGACGTACTTGGAGGTGCGCACATCGACGCTGGCGCCGAAGGCCTGCGGGTTCACGTTGCGGGTGGCGGAGTTTACTCCGTCGGCGGCGACGACGAGGTCGTAGTCGGCCTGCAGCTGCTCCAGGGCCGGGGAGGGGGTGCGGTGGCGCACGTCGACGCCCAGCTGCAGCGCGCGCTCGGTGAGGATCTGCAGCAGGCGTTTGCGGGCCAGGGCGGCGAAGGCGTGCCCGTCGGAGCGTTCGCTGCGGCCGAGGAAGTCGACGTCGATGGCGCTCCAGTGCCGGAACTCCGTCTCGATGCGCTGCATCGAGACGGGGTCGGCGGCGGCGATGTTGGACAGCGTCTCCTCGCTGAAGACGACGCCGAAGCCGAAGGTGTCGTCGACGGCGTTGCGCTCGAAGACGGTGACCTGATGGGCGGGGTCGGCGAGCTTGAGCAGGATCGCGGTGAACAGCCCGGCCGGGCCGCCGCCGCGGCAGGCCACCCGCAGGGCCGGTGAGCCGCCGGCCCTGCGGGGGGTCGTGCTGGGGGTCGTGGTGAGGGTCGTGGTGGGGGCGGTGCCTGGTGCGGCTTCGTGGGCAGCGCTCGCGGGAGCCGGCGCGGGGGTTGGCGTGGGGGTCAGCACGTCAGGTCCGTCAGGTGTTCGTAGTCCAGGGCCAGGTCGCTGACCGCGACGGCGACGGCCACCAGGGCGGCGCGCACGTTCGCGGCCGCGCACGGGGGGAGGTCGCGCCCGGCGAGGGCCTTGAGGGCGGTGTAGACGTCCATGACCGCACGCTCGTCGGCGCTCAGCGGTGATCCCAGCAGGTCGGTGCTCATGCTCTTCACGTCTCCTCGTCGGTTGTGCGCCGTCGGCCTCAGGCGAGCACGGGGGTGGGGGCGGGCGGGCGCAGGTCCACCAGGCGCTTGGCCTTCAGCTCGAAGCGGGGCAGCTCGTTCTGCGGTGCCCGCTCGACGATGAAGCGCAGGCCCTCGTGGGCATCGGCCAGGTCGAGGCCGATGCGGTGGGCCATGGCCTGCCACTGGTCGTCGCTAAGGCCGGCGGCCGGTTCGATGCGCAGGTAGATTTCGTCGCGGATGCCTTCGCGCACGATCTTGAGCTGGAACTCCTCCACGTGCGGGTAGGTGCGCACGATGCCCTCCACCGCGCGGGGGTAGACGTTGGTGCCGCGCACCAGCTTCATGTCGTCGACGCGGCCCAGAATGCCGCCGGCGTACAGGTCCCAGGTGCGAGCGGAGGCAGAGGTGGTGTGCGGGACCTTCACCACCAGGTCGGCGGTGCGGTAGCGCAGCAGGGGGATGGTGCCGCGCCCGAAGGAGGTGCAGATCCGTTCGCCCTGCTCGCCGTAGCCCACCTCGGTGCCGGTGGCGGGGTCGATGACCTGCTCGATGAAGTGGTCCTCGATGATGTGGCAGCCGCCGGGTTGGTCGGCGGGCTCGAACATGAAGATGGTGGAGACCTCGGTCATGCCGGCGGTGTCGTAGGCCTTGGCGCCCCAGGCGGCCTCGATGAGGGCCTTGGTCTCGGGGATGGAGCCGGCGGGCTCACCGGAGAGGATGACGGTGTGGACCTTGGAGGCGGCCAGGTCGATGCCGAGGGCCTCCGCCTCCTGGGCCATGCGCAGGGCGTAGGTGGGGGTGGAGGCGACCACGGTGACGTCGAAGTCGATGATCTGCTTGACGCGGGTGGTGGTGCTCTGCGCGCCACCGGGGATGGTGAGGGCGCCGATCTTCTCCAGGCCGTTGTGCAGGCCCCAGAAGCCGATGAAGGAGCCGTAGCCGAAGGCGACGTAGCCGACGTCGTGGGAGCGCACGCCGGCGCCCCACAGGGCGTAGCACCACATCTCCGCCGACCAGGCCCAGTCCTTGCGGCTGTCCAGTGCGCGCAGCGGGGTGCGCCCGGAGGTGCCGGAGGTGGTGTGTAGGCGGACCGCGCCGGCGGCGCCGGTCACGGGCAGCTCACCGAAGGGCGGGTGGGCGCTCTGGCTGGCCATCCAGTCCTCGCGGGTGAGGAAGGGGATGCGCTCGATGTCGCTGAAGGTGCGCAGCTGCTCGGGGGCGAAGCCGGCGGCGGCGAAGGAACGCTGGTAGAAGGGGCTGCGGGCAGCGGCCCAGGCGGTGGCGCGCTGCAGCTTGGTCAGTTGCAGGGCCCGCAGCTGCTCGCGCGGCAGCGTCTCAGTCTTGGGGTTCCAGAAGGGCGAGTCCACGGCTGACCTCCGGTGAGTGGGTCCCCTCAACGTAACTACTGCTTGACGGCCGTCACAAGAGCGTGATGTAAACCTCTCGTTACGTCCGCCGCGCTCCAGCGCAGCCGCCGACGCTCATCCCCACCGCGGTAGATTCCCCCCACCATCGCCCATCGGAGGTCCCGATCGTGTCCGTCCTGGCCGAGACCAGCGTGGTCGCCGCGCACCCGCGCACCCTCCTGGTGGAATTCCTCGGCGCCTTCGTGCGCCGCCAGCAAGGATGGGCGCCGGTATCGGCGATGGTCTCGCTGATGGGCGAGCTCGGCCTCGACGGAGCCAGCGTGCGCACCCTGGTCTCCCGCCTGAAGAGCCGCGGCTGGCTGGAGGCGGACAAGCGCGGGCGCATCAGCGGCTACCGGCTCACCGAGACCGCCCTGGCTTCGCTGGCCGAAGGCGACGAGGTCGTCTGGCGAGCCCGTCAGGAAGTCTCCTTGGACCAGGGGTGGGTGCTGGTCACCTTCTCCGTCCCCGAGTCCGAGCGCGCCAAGCGGCACCTGCTGCGCTCACGGCTGACCGGTCTGGGCTTCGGCAACATCGGCCCCGGAGTGTGGATCGCGCCCGCGCGCATGCTGCAGCCGGCCCGCTCGCTGCTCAGCCGCCTGCAGCTGCTGGAGTTCGTCGACCTGTTCACCGCCCAGGTAGCGCCCGGCGGCGACAGCCCTGAAGCTCTGGCCGGCCTCATCGCCCGCGGCTGGGACCTCGCCGAGCTCGACGCCGAGTACCACGCCTTCGTGCGCGATCAGCAGCCGCTGGCCCAGCGTTGGCAGCAGCAGCCGGGCTCGGATCGCGAAGCCTTCCGCACCTACGCGCTGGCGCTGAACCAGTGGCGCCAGCTGCCGTTCAAGGACCCCGGCCTGCCCCCGGAGCTGCTCGGCCCCGACTGGGCCGGCCTGCGCGCCGGCGCCCTGTTCGTGCAGATGGTCGACCTGCTCGAGGCCGGCGCGCAGCGCTACGCGGCGACGTTCTGGCCCTGACCCGCTGACCCGCTGACCCGCTGACCCGCTGATCAGATCACCGGGTCACCGGGTGAGGAGATGGGGCGGGGCGGGAGGAGGATCTCAGGTGCGGCGGTAGCCCTGCAGGTCCTCATCGGGCACCTCGGGCAGGTTCACCACGATGTTCTCCGGAGTGCGGGCCGTCAGCCACACCAGCTCCTCGGTGGTGGACATGTTCGCCTCCACGTGCGGCATGAACGGCGGCACGAACACGAAGTCACCCGCGCTCATGTCCACGAACTCGCGGTAGTCCTCACCGAAGTAGATGCGCGCGGTGCCGGTGAGGACGTAGCCGCCCGTCTCCGCCTCGCCGTGGTGGTGGGGCAACGAGCGGTAGCCGGGCTCGTTGCTCACCTTGCCGAACCAGATGCGGCTGGCCGGAGTGTGCTGAGCGCTGACTCCGGAGATGCGCAGCGCGCCACCGGACTGGCCGGTGTCGCGGTGCTCCTGGCCGGCGCGGGTGACGACGGGATGCACGCTCGGCAGGGCGTTCACGTCGGTGTCGCTCATGCTCTCCTCCTGAAAGGGGTGACTCAGCGGGTGACCGAGTGGGTGACTCAGCCGATGACGGGATTGACCAGCTGGCCGATGCCGGTGATCTCGGTGATCAGCTCCTGCCCCGGCTGCAGCCAGCGCTGCGGGGTGCGGGCCATGCCCACTCCGCCGGGGGTCCCGGTGAGCAGGAGGTCACCCGGGCGCAGCCGGGTGAAGGTGGAGACCTCCGCCAGCAGCGTGGCGGCATCGAAAACGAGATCACCGGGATCGCCTTCTTGCACCACCTCCCCATCGATCAGGCAGCGGATGCGCTGCCCGGCGGGCTCGAAGGCGTCCGCGGTGACCAGCCAGGGGCCCAGTGGTGTGAGGGCGTCGAAGGCCTTGCCGGGCAGCCACTGCGAGGTGCGTTTCTGCAAGTCGCGCACCGAGACGTCGTTGGCGATGGTGTAGCCGGCGATCGCGGCGGCGGCCTCCTCGCGTCGGGCGCCGCGCAGCGGCGCGCCGACGACCACGGCCATCTCCGCCTCCCAGTCCACCTGGGTGGAGACCGCGGGCAGCGCCAGCGGCTCACGGTGAGCCAGCAGACCATCGGCCCACTTGGTGAACAGGGTCGGCGCCGCCGGCTCGCTCTGGCCGAGCTCGGCCAGGTGGGCGCGGTAGTTGTGCCCCACGCAGACGATCTTGCCCGGCCGGGGGATCACCGGAGTCAGCCGGGCACCGGCCAGCGGCAAGCGCTCAGCGTCCGCCAGTGCCTGCTCCACCACCTCGCGCCAGTGCGCCTGGGCCAGCAGCCGGCCGACGTCGCGCGCCGGCAGCAGCAGCAACTCCTCGCCCTGCACGACGGCGGCGCGGGTGCCGGTGCCGCTCTCGGTGTCCTCACCGGTGTCATCACCGGTGATGACACCGGTGTCGTTGCCAGCGTCAGTGAGCTGTCTGTTCCAGCCGACCTCACCGGTACGGACGGTGGCGAGCTTCATGCCTGCTCAGCCTGCCCGGTGAGGACCACGCCCTGCTGGGCGACGGTGGCCAGCAGCCGGCCCTCCCGGCTGAAGATGCTCGCGGTGCCCAGCCCGACGCCGTTCTCGGCGGCGGGGGAGTCCTGCACCAGCACGTTCCACTCATCCAGGCGGCCGTCGGCGTGAAACCACAGGGCGTGATCGATGCTGGCGGTGACAAGTCCCTCACTGCTCCAGTGCGCCCCGTGCCGGCGCAGGACGGGCTCGAGCATCGTGTAGTCGCACACGTAGGCCAGCGCAGCGCGGTGGGCCGCCGGGTCCTTAGGCAGGGGCTGGAAGGAGCGGAACCAGACGGCCTGGCGCGTTCCTGCGCCCGGGTCGGGTTCGGTGTACAGCGGTGAGGGATCGTGGCGCACATCGAAGCCCCGCTCATGCGCCCAGTACAGCGCATCACGCACCTGCGCTGCGCCGAGGACCTTCTCCGTCGTCGGCAGGCCCTCAGGATCGCCCAGGCCGGCCGGTGCGCTCAGGGCGTGCCGCGCACCGGGGCGGGGCAGGTGGAAGGACAGCTGAGCGCGGAAAACCTCCTTGCCACCCTGCTCGCCGCTGACCTGCCGGAAACTGAAACCGCGTCCATCGCGCACCCGCTCGACCGACCAGTTCGTGGGGCGCTGCACATCGGCCGGGCGCAGGAAATACCCGTGCAGCGAGTGCACCAGGCGCTGCGGGTCCACGGTGCGCGTCGCGGCGAGCAGCGCCTGGGCGACGATCTCACCGCCGTAGGCGCGCCCGGAGGGGATCGCCTGGTGGCTCGTGGTGAAGACGTCGTCTCCCGCCGGGGAAAGCTTCAGCCATCGCAGCACGCAGAACTCCTGGTGTCCGGGCCTGGTCGAGGTATGACGTTCTCGTTACGATGGTCAAGTTAGCAGCAGACTCATCGTTCCGGAAGGTCTCCATGCCCCTCGAGCGGATCAACCCCGACACCCTCGCCAAACCCTCCGGTTTCAGCCATGCCGTGCGCTCAGCGGGCCTGGTGCACCTGTCCGGTCAGACGGCACTGGGCGCCGACGGACGCATCGTCGACGGTGGGATCGTGCCGCAGTTCCGCCAGGCCATGAGCAACCTGCTGGAGGCGCTGCGTGCCGCCGGCGGCACACCCGCGGATCTGGCGAGCATCACTCTCTACCTGCTGGACATCCCCGACTACCAGGCGCACGGGCGCCAGATCCGCGATGTGTGGCTTGAGCTCATCGGCCCGGACTACCCCGCGATGACCGGTGTGGGAGTGACCGCGCTGTGGCAGCCGCAGGCACTGGTGGAGATCCAGGCCACCGCCGTGCTGTCCTGAGCAGCCGTCCCCGGCGACTGGTGCCCTGAGATGATGTCCAGCTGAGGTCCTGATCCGCTGCGCTCAGCTGTACGGGGCACGCTGCGTGCAGCGCCAGAAGAGGCCGTCCTCCGTCGAGGGCGGCCTCTTCTCCTGCGCACCTCCTGTGGGCGCGCACGCAGCCCCGATCCGGTGCACACCAACCATTCCCGTGCGCAGTCCATCCCCACATCCCCACACCCCTATGCGCACGGTCCGTCGATGTCCTGCGAGCCGCTGGTGATCTCATCGCCATTGCGGCCGTCGCGGCGGTGAAACACAAGTGCAACGAGGACTTGACATGCCAGAAACGTGACGATCGTCAATTCAACGTAGCGTCTGCCTCCACCAGCACCCGATGCATGCCCAGCGGAGGAGGTGGTCGCCATGGCGACGGCAGACCCCATCGACGACATCGACGCCAGACCCGGCAGCGTCACCTCACTGCTGCGCACCGTCCTGGCCACCTACGTGCGCCCTCTCGGCGGCTGGATCGCCATCACCCCCCTGATCCAGCTGATGGCCGACGCCGGCGTGCCCGCCCCCCGCACCCGCACCGCCCTGGTGCGCGTGAAGGCCAAGGGCCTGCTGCACGCCGAGGCCCGCGAGGGGGTACCCGGCTACGCCTTCACCGAGCAGGCCCACCCCATGCTCGTGCGAGCTCACCAGCGCATCCACCACCCACGCGCCATGAGCAGTGGCGAAGCCTGGTGCTTGATCTCCTTCTCCATTCCCGAGCAGCTGCGCGACCTGCGCCACCAACTGCGCCGCCGGCTGCGCTACTTCGGCTGCGGCACCGTCTCCGCGGCCCTGTGGGTGGCTCCGCACTACCTCACCGAAGAGATCGAGGAGGTGCTGCAGGAGCTCGGCGTGCGCGAGCACTGCACCCTCTTCGCCGCCGAGGAGATCCGCCCGCTCCGCGACCTGCGCACCTCGGTGGCGCAGTGGTGGGACTTCACCGAACTGGCAGCCCTGCACCAGGGCTTCCTGGACCGCCACGCCGAGCAGATCACCCGGCTGCAGCACCCGCGACCCCACGAGGCCTTCAGCCTGTGGGTGCGAGCGCTGGACCAGTGGCGACTGATCCCCTACAACGACCCGGGGCTGCCCGCGCAGCTGCTACCCGCCGACTGGCCGGGGCTGGTGGCGACCCCCCTCTTCTTCCGGCTGCGCGATCAGGTGGCGCCGGTGGCCGCCGAGCACGTGCGCGCCCTCACCGCCACCACCAGCGGCATCCGCGCGCCCCTGCCCGCCCACTTCGAGGAGTGTTCGGTTGCCGAACTCGCGCGCACCGCATGAGCTGCTGCTGCTCGACGGGTGGCAGCACCGACGTGCAGCCGGCCACTGGCAGGGCTGGCTGGCCCAGCAGGCCACCGACCGCGGCTGGAGGGTCGAGCACCCCACCCTTCCCCACCCCCAAGCGCCCTCGCTGCAGCACTGGCGCGCCGCCGTCCTGAGCGCCCTGCACCGCGCACCCGGTTGCACCGTCATCGCCCACGGCCTCAGCGCCCTGCTGTGGCTGCACCTGGCCTCCGACGGCCTGGCCGGCGCCCCACCGGCCGGACGCGTCCTGCTGGTCGCCCCACCGGCACCCGCAGAGCACCCCACGAACCGCTCCGCATGGCTCGACAAGGCGATCAACGCTCCCTTGCCCTCCTCGGTGAGCGCGGCCACGGTGAGCGCCCTCAGCACCCACCCTCCGCTGCTGGTGCACGCCGAGAACGACCCGTGGGCCCAGCCCGACGCCGGCGCGCTGTACGGGCAGCCGCTGCAGCTGCCCAGCGTCCTGATCGCCGACGGAGGCCACCTCAACGCCGCCGCCGGCTTCGGGCCCTGGCCTGCCACGCTGCACTGGCTGCTCACCGGCGCCTGGCCCGACCCGGCCACCGGAGCGGAGCAGGCCCTCACCACCCACCACCTGCCCCGCGGGCGCCGCCTGGGCATCGCGGTGGCCGGTGAGGTCCCTGCCCACGTGCGCCGCCACGTGGCCGCCCTGCTGGAAGCCACCGGGCAGCAGCCGCTGCGCCGGCTGGCCACGATCCGCCCGCGCGTGGGCGAGAGCCGCACCCGCGCCGAGGACGTCACCGACTTCGTGCGCCACTACGGGCACGAGTACACCGTCGTCACCATCGCCGAGGACCTGCTCAGCGATGACCTGGCCGACGCCTGCCAGGCCGAGGGCTGCCGGCTGGTGACGACTGGCACGCACACTCCCGCTGCTGCCGACTGCGCTGCGCCCGGCTCGACCCCCGCTCCCACGGCTGCAGCCGCTCCCACGCCTGCAGCCGCTCCCACGCCTGCAGCCGCTCCCACGCCTGCAGCCGCTCCGGCATCCACCGCCCCTTCCGCTCTCACCCCAGCGTCCGCCTCCTGAGATGGGATCCCCGATGACCCACCGCGCCCTGCCCGCTGCCGCCGTGCTCTGCCTCGCGGTGCTGACCAGCGCCTGCAGCAGCTCCACCGAAGCGGCCAGCGAGACCTCTGCCAGCGCGGCACCCGCGCCCTCCCTGGCCCAGGACGCCGCCCTGCACGAGATGCTCCCCGAGGAGGTCAAGAGCAGTGGAAGCCTCACCCTGGGTGCGCTGTGGGAGACCCCTCCGATGATCGGCGTGGACCCCGCCGACACCTCTACCCCCGTCGGCGTCGCCCCCGACCTGGCGGCCGCGCTCGGTCAGGTGCTCGGCGTGCAGGTGCAGTGGCAGAACATGCAGTGGCCCGCCCAGCTGCCCGGCGTGCAGTCCGGCGCGGTGGACGCCCTCATGGGGCAGGTCACCGACACCGCCGAGCGCGAGCAGAGCGTGGTGGACCTGGTGCCCTTCTACAAGTCCACCGAATCGCTCCTGCTGCCCAAGGACAACCCCGAGGGCGTGCAGTCGCTGAAGGACATGTGCGGCCTCACCGTCGGCGTTCCCGTCGGCTCGACGCAGAGCGAGACGGTCACCGCCGTCAGCGACGCCTCCTGCGCGGGCAACGCCATCGAGTTGGCCGAGTACCAGGGCGCCACCGCCGCCATCAGTGCCGTGCGCGCCGGAACGGTGGACGCCTGGCTGGACACCACCACCACCCAGGAGCAGGCCGTCCAGGCCAGCTCCGGCGCCTTCGTCGCCCAGGTCCTGCCCGAGGACGAGTCGCCCGCCAACCTCACCGCCATCGCCGTCGGCAAGGCCAACCCAGGCCTGTCCAACGCCCTGGCCGGCGCCGTCAAGGCGCTCATCAACGACGGCACCTACGCCGACGTGCTGGCCGCCCACGAGGTCCAAGCCGCAGCCATCAGCGCCGAGGAGGTCGTGGTGAACCCCATCACCGGCACCGCGCCCGGCGCGGGCGCATAGTGAGATTCAGCCTGCGCCTTTCCAGCGGGGTGGGCCTGCAGGAGTTCCGCGACGCCGCCATCGCCTGCGAGGACTACGGCTTCGATCAGATCTGGACCGGCAACGACCTGCTGCGCCGCTCCGGACTGGTGCCCGTCGTCCTCGCCCTGGAGGCGACCTCGCACCTGCAGGTCGGCTCCAGCGTCCTGAACCCCGTGACGCTGCACCCGGCTGAGATCGCGATGATCACCGCGAACCTGCAGGAGCTGTCCGCCGGCCGCTACCTGCTGGGTCTGGGCGCCGGCTCGCAGGTCTTCCTGCGCTGGGCCGGCCTGCAGCCCGACACCCCTGTGGCGCGCACCCGCCGGGGACTGCGCGCGGTCCGCGCCCTGCTCAGCGGCGGGGTTCCCGACGGCTGGCACGAGCAGGCCGCCCTTAAGGACGGTCCCGCACCGGCCACCCGCATCTACCTCGGCGCGATGGGCCCGAAGATGCTCGCGCTCGCCGGCCGGGAAGCCGACGGCGTCCTGGCCCTGTGCCTGCCACCGGACCGCTTCGGCTGGTTCCGCCGGCAGGTCGGCGCGGTGGGCGAGGACTTCGACCTCGTCTGCTGCCTGTGGTGCTCCATCGACGATGACCCGGCGGCGGCCCGGGCGCGGCTGGCGCCCAAGGTCGCCGCCTACGCCGGCTCGCTGGCCCCGGCCACCCTGGAGGCCGGCGGCTTCGACGTCGAGCGCTTCGCCGCCGTCGCCGCCCTGGTCGAGCGCGGGCAGCAGCAGGCCGCCGTCGCCGCCGTCGATGAGGACATGCTGCGCCTGGGCCTGGCCGGCAGCGCGGACGAGGTCGCCGAGCGCTGCCGTCAGCTGGCCGCCGCCGGCGCCACCCACCTGTCCTTCGGCCAGCCGCTGGGACGCACCTCCCACGAGGCGCTGCGGCTGCTGGGAACGCGTGTCCTGCCCGCCCTAGACGACCTGCGAGGAGCTGCATGACGACCACGACGAGCCCCGCCAGCACCACCGACGCGAGCGGTCCGGCCAGCCCCAGCGGTTCGGCTAGCTCCAGCGGCCCGGTCAACCCGGCCGAGGGAAGCAGCTGCGCGGCCTTGAGCAGCGCCCAGATCCTGCACGCGGTGCATCGGCTGCTGCCCCTGGTGCGTGAGGACGCCGCCGAGGCGGAAGCCACCCGGCGCCTGACGCCCCGCGTGCACGCCGCGCTGCGCGCCGCCGGTGCCTACCAGGTCGGCTTCTCTCGCCGCCACGGCGGCCCGGAGATGCCGCTGCTGCAGCAGACCGAGATGGTCGAGCTCGTCGCCACCGCCGATGCCGGCACCGCCTGGAACCTTGCCGTCTTGGCCGCCACCGGCTTCTACGCCGAGCGGCTGGGCGAGCAGGCCTTCGCCGAGCTCTACCCCACTCTGGACCGGCCCACCTGCGGCTCCTTCCACCCCAAGGGCCGGGCGCTCGCCGTCGAGGGCGGCTACCGGGTCAGCGGCACCTGGTCCTTCGGCAGCGGCATCCGCTCAGCGGAGCTGATCGTCGGCGGCGCGCAGGTGCACCACGCCGACGGCAACCCGTTGCTGCGCGAGGACGGCAGCGTCCTCACCCTGGGCCTGTGGCTGCCGGTGCAGCAGGTGCGCTTGCACGATGACTGGCAGGTGGTGGGACTGCGTGCCTCCAGCAGCGAGAGCTACTCCGTGCAGGACGTCTTCGTTCCCGCCGGGCACACCTTCGACCGCTTCTACGCCCCGCGCGCCGATGCCGATCCCCTCATCAAGCACGTCGACCTGCCCTTCTACAGCATGGCCGGCATCTGCATCGGCATCGCCCAGCACGCCGTGGACCTCACCAGCGAGCACCTGCTCGCGCGCGCCCGCAGCGGCCGTGAGCCCGGCGAGCGCACTCTGGCCCTGCTGGGTGAGGCGGCCACCTCGGTGCGCGCGGCGCGCGCCCTCGTCCTGCACGGGGTGCGCGAGATCGACGAGGCGATCTTCAGCCCGGGGCAGTTGCCGGCGGAGTCGGTGATGGCCCGCGGTGATGCACCGCTGGCCACCGAGCTCGCGCGCACCGTCCTGGACCGCTGCGCGGATGTGCTCGGCTCGGCGGCCATCCACGAGGCCACCGGCTTCGAGAAGTTGACCCGCGACCTCGTCGGGGTCAGCGCGCACGCCTCCAGCTGGCGCAGCCGGTGGATCGACGTCGCACGCACCCACCTGGCCGAGAAGGGAAGAGCAGCGTGAGCGAGCAGATCGAGCAACGCGTGCGCACCGGCGCACGCAAGCAGGCAGCGTCGGGCGAGCTGGCAGTACCCGACGAGCGGTCAGGGCCGAGCAAGCAGGCACCACCGAAGATGGACGTCGTGCCCGTGCGGCACTGGGGACGCGGCATCGGCGCCACGATCGTCGTGCTCCTCCTCGTGCTGGCGGTCGCCGAGCTGGCCACCAACCCCAACTTCGAGTGGTCCGTCGTCGGGCAGTACCTCATCGACGCCAACGTGCTCAAAGGGCTGCTGCTGACGCTGGAGATGACCGTCATCGGCATGGTGCTCTCCTTGGTGCTGGCCCTGCTGATCGGGGTGATGCGCACCTCCGCCAGCCGGATCATCGCCGGCTTTGCCGCGGCCTGGGTCTTCGTCTTCCGCGGTGTTCCGCTCATCGTGCTGCTCATCATCTTGGGCAACCTCGGTCTGTTCGTGCAGCAGTTCCGCATCGGGGTCCCCTTCACCGACATCACCTGGTGGTCGGTGGCGGCCAAGGACGTCATCACCCCCTTCTGGGCCTCCGTGCTGGGCCTGGCGCTGGCCGGATCCGGCTACATGGCCGAAATCGTGCGCGCCGGTCTCCTCTCCATCGGGCGCGGACAGCACGAGGCGGCCAAGGCGCTGGGCCTGAACGCCGCCGGCACCCTGCGCCACATCGTGCTCCCGCAGGCGCTGCGCGTCATCATCCCGCCACTGGGCAACGAGTTCATCGGCATGCTCAAGGCCTCGGCCATCGTCTCCGTCATCGCCGGCGGTGACCTGCTTACCGTCGTCCTGGGCATCTCCGGGCTGAACTTCCGCACCATCGAGATGCTCATCGTCGCGACCACCTGGTACCTGCTGGTGATCGCGATCTTCTCCATCGTGCAGGTCTTCCTCGAGCGGCGGACGGCGGAACGCTGATGATCACCATCGACGCGGTCGACAAGTACTACGGGCACACCCAAGTCCTGCACGCGGTCGACCTCGAGGTCGCCGAGGGCGAGACGCTGTGCATCATCGGGCCCTCCGGCTCCGGCAAGAGCACCCTGCTGCGCTGCATCAACCACTTGGAGGAGATCGGAGCCGGCCGCATCCGCGTCGGTGGTCAGCTGATCGGCTACCGCGAGCACCGCGGGCGCCTGCACGAGCTGCGCGAGAGCGAGGCGTGCCAGCAGCGCGTCGAGATCGGCATGGTCTTCCAGCACTTCAACCTCTTCCCGCACATGAGCGCTCTGGACAACGTCGCCTTCGCCCCCGTCCGCGTGCAGGGCAAGAGCCGGCAGTGGGCGCGCACCTACGCCCGTGAGCTCCTGGGCCGAGTGGGGCTGGCCGGCAAGGAGGACTCCTACCCCTCCAAGTTGTCCGGTGGTCAGCAGCAGCGCGTGGCCATCGCCCGGGCACTGGCCATGCAGCCCAAGGTCATGCTCTTCGATGAGCCCACCAGTGCGTTGGATCCCGAACTGGTCGGTGAGGTGCTCGCCGTCATGAAGGACCTGGCCATCACCGGCGGCATCACCATGGTCGTGGTCACCCACGAGATGGGCTTCGCTCGCGAGGTGGCCGACCGCGTCGTCTTCATGGACGCCGGCCGCATCGTCGAGATCGGTACCCCGCAGCAGGTCCTGGACACCCCCACCCACGAGCGCACCCGCGCGTTCTTGTCCGCGGTGCTGCACTGATGTCCCGCACCGACGTCCTCGCAGCTGACGTCCTCGCAGCTGGCGCGCTCGCAGCTGGCGCAGCTGCGCCGGTGGGGCGCCTGCAAGGGCAGGTCGCCTTCGTCGCCGGCGCCACCGGCCCGGTGGGCCGCGCCGTGGTCCACGCGCTGGCGGCCGAAGGAGCACGCGTGGGCGTGCACTGGCGCAGCGACGAGGCCGCCGCCCAGCACCTGCTCGCCTCGGTGCAGGGAGACCTGCTGGCCGTCGCCGCCGACCTGGACGACGAGCGGGCGCTGGATGCGGCCGCCGGCGCCGTCGAGGGGCACCTGGGCGCGGTCACCCTGCTGGTCAACGCCGCCCACCCGCGCCAGGACGTGCACACCGCCGTGGCCGACACCGCAGCCGGCGACCTGCTCGCCCAGCTCATCGGCGCCGCCGGGCACGCCGCGCTGCTACGCCGCTTCGTGCCGGGCATGCGCCGGGCGGGCACGGGACGCATCGTCTACATCGCCGGGGCGCTGATGGCGCGCCCCGCCGCCGGCAACGGCGCCTACGGCGCCGCCAAGGCCGCGGCCAGCGTCCTGACCCGCTACACCGCCCTCGAAGAAGGCCGGCACGGCATCACCGCCAACGTGGTGGCGCCCGGGCGCATCGTCGACCCCGCCGGCGAGGAGGAGCTCTCACCCGAACGCGCCGCCCTGGCCGCGCGCCTGCTCGAGCGGATGGCGCTGCCCACCTTCCCCAGCCCCCAGCACGTCGCGGACGCCGTCCTCGGACTGCTCGCGGCCCCCTACGTCACCGGGCAGACCCTGTGGGTCACCGGCGGCGAACCCATCGCCTGAGGAGAACCCGTGAGCACCACCGTCAAGCCCGCCTCCAGCACCACGCCCAGCACCGCCGGCGCTGACGCGGCCCGCAGCTGCACCAGCGCCGACCCGGCCCGCAGCTCCACCGCCGATGGCCCGGCGCTGCTGCCGCCCACCAGCGCGGACGCGGTGCTGGCCAACACCGCCGCACTGCTGCCGCTGATCGCCGAAGAGGCCGACGGCATCGAGGCCGCCGCGCGCCTGACCCCGCGCGCCGAGCGGGCCATGCGCGCCGCCGGCGTCTTCGAGATGGGCTTTCCCGCATCCCGCGGTGGCCTGGAGATGACCCTGGAGCAGCAGGTCGCCGTCGTGGCCACCATCGCCGCCGTGGACGCCTCCGCCGGTTGGAACGTCGGTGTCCTCAACGCCGGCGGCTACTACGCCGGCCGCCTGGAGCAGGGCGCCTACGATCAGCTCTACCCCACGCGCGACATGCCCACCAGCGGCTCCTTCCACCCGCGCGGGCGCGCCCAGCGCGTCGATGGCGGCTACCTGGTCTCCGGGCACTGGGACTGGGGCAGCGGCAGCTACACCGCCGAGCACATCGTGGGCGGCGCTCTGGTCTTCGACGGTGAGCAGCCGCTGCTCGGCGCCGACGGCAAGCAGGTGCACCTGGGGATGTGGCTGCCGCGCGAAGCCATCGAGCCCGCCCACAACTGGCAGACGCTGGGGGTGCGCGGCTCGGGCAGCACCAGCTTCGACATCCGCACGCCCGCCTTCGTGCCCACCTCCCACGCCTTCGACCGGGAGGCGCCCTACCGCCACGAGGCGGACCCGCTGAACCGCAGCGTGAAGATCTGCCACTTCGCCCTCACCGGTGTCGTGCTGGGCATCGCCCGCCACCTGCTGACCACGACGGGGCGGCTGGTGCGCGCGCGCGGCTCCCGCGACACCGCCACCGTGGAGATGCTGGGGGAGGCCATGGGTGAGGTGGACTTCGCCGAGGCCGGGGTGCGTGAGATCGCCCGCCGCACCGATGAGATCATCTTCTCCGACACGGTGCTGACCGAGGTCGACGAGGCCCGCATGACAGCCGCCAACGCCGTCGCCGCGAGCGCGCTGCGCCGCGTGATCACGGCGACGACGGAACTGGCCAGCGCCCGCTACGTCATGGACGCCGACCCGCTGCAGCGGATCCTGCGCGATGCCCTCAGCGCGCTCGCGCACGCCGGCACCCGCCGCAAGCACCTGGGACCGATGGCACAGGCGGCGCTCGCGCAGAGCAGCGGCCACCCGTGGACCGCCCGGTGAGCGAGCACCCACTGGGCCAACACCCGGTCGGCCACCAACCCACGAGCGAGCGCCTGCCCGCCTGCTCGCGCGTGCGGGTGGTCGTCGAGCGCGCTGATGCCCCGCGCTGCGCCATCGCGGTGGGGGACAGCTTCGATGTGGACGGCAGCGGCCTGTCCACCGGGGGGCGGGCGTTCTGCCCGTTCGCGCTGGCCGCCGTGGTGCCGGTGCTGGGCATGATGCAGGGTGAGCTGCCCGCCGACGACTGGCTGGTGCGCAAACCCCTCATCTGCTGCCCCGATGCCACCGAGAACGTGGTGATGCGCCTGGAGCGGATCGGAGGAGCGGGATGACACTGAAGACGCCGGTGACGGTCCGCTGCACCGTGGAGGGCTTCAACTACTCTGCCTGCGGCTTGGAGGTCGGCGACTCCTTCGAGATCGGCGAGCGCGGCCTGGTGGTACCCGAAGGCAAGCGGTTCTGCTACTTCGCCATCGCCAACGTGGTGGCCCTGCTCGGCAGCGGGATGGACGTCACCTCCCGGCCGCTGGTGGCCTGCCCCGACCCACCGGAGAACCTGCACATGCGCCTGGAGAGAGTCAACGAGGAGGATCGGTGAGACCTGCGACGTTCAGCGCCCGCATCGGCGGGCACGGGGTGAGCGAGGTCGTGGACAAGGCCCTCGTCGTCGAAGAGGCCGGCTTCGATCAGGTGTGGACCGGCAACGACCTGTTCGGCGAACCCGGCATCGTCACGCTGACGGCCATCGCACTGCGCACGAAGAGGATCCGCTTCGGATCCGGCGTCATCGATCCCGTCTCCCTGCATCCGGTGCAGATCGCCATGCTCGCCTCCGGCCTGCAGGAGGTCTCCGACGGCCGCTTCCTGCTGGGTCTGGGCGCCGGCTCCGATGTGTTCTTCCGCTGGGCCGGCCTGCAACCGGCCCGTCCCGTCGTGCGCACCCGCCAGGCCGTGCTGGCCATCCGCGAACTGCTCGCCGGGCGCAGCCCCGCCGGGCTGGAGGGTGTCGCCGAGGGCTGGACCGAGCAGGCGGTGCTGCGCTTTTCCCGGCCGACACCGATCTATCTGGGCGCGATGGGACCCAGGATGCTCGAGCTCACCGGTCGCCTCGCCGACGGCGCGCTGCCGCTGTGCCTGCCGCCGCGGCACGTGCACGGCGTCGTGCAGCAGCTGAGCGCGGGAGCGGCCAAGGCGGGCCGCAGCATCGACGACCTCGACGTCGCCGCGTGCGTGTGGGCCTCGGTCTCCGACGATCGCGACGAGGCCCGCTACCTGATGGCCAAGCACATCGCGCTCTACTCCGGCTCGCTGTCCACCGATGCGCTGGCCGCCAACGGACTGGATCCGCAGGAGTTCGAACACACTCAGAAGCTGATGCTGCAAGGCCGTGAGGCCGAGGCGATCGCCAGCGTCAGCGAGGCGATGCTCAGCCTGGGCATCGTCGGCGGCGTCGACGACGTCGTCGCCCAGTGCGCGGCACTGCTGGAGGCCGGTATCCGCCACATCTCCTTCGGGCCCCCGATGGGACCTGATGCCATGACCGCGGTGAAGCTGATCGGCTCCACCGTCCTGCCCGAGCTGCGCCGACAGCTGGGATGAGCAGCACCTGCCGAACCAGCACGCCGGACCAGCACGCCGGACCAGCACGCCGGACCAGCACGCCGGACCAGCACGCCGGACCAGCACGGCTGACCATGCGGCCGCTGTTCACGCTGCGATCTCGACCACCCTCTGCACCACCACCTGAACGGCTGCCGTCCACTCAGCGGCCTCAGGGCCTCGATCCAAGGAGCACTCGAGATGAGCCTCGTCATCGTCCATGGCGGCATCACCGTCACCCCCGAGCGCCTCGAGGAGGTCACCGCCGCAGCGGTCGACTTCGCCTCGGCGTGCCGAGCCGAGAGCGGCTGCCGGGAGTACCAGCTGTCCTGGTTGACCGGAGCGCCGCAGCAGCTGCGGCTGCTGGAGATATGGGACTCCGAGGAGACCTACACCGCGCACAGCGCGCAGCCGCACGTGCGCCAGTGGACCAGCTTCATCTCCGCGGCCGCGAGCGCTCCGCCGGCCTTCACCAAGCTGCTGCTCGAGGAGGGTGGCCAGCCGAGCAGCGATCAGGGCACCCACAAGGTGCAGGTTCCCGCCGGCTGACCTCCTCCCGGTAGCCGGCGACCGGTGAGACCTTCTTCCGGGGAGACCTCCCTCTGATGAGACGTGCTCCCGACGAGATGCCCTCCGTCAACGAAAGGGTGAACGGGTGAGTGAGAGCGTGGACACCCACGGGCAGCCGCTGAAGCTGGGCTACAAGGCGTCGGCGGAGCAGTTCGCCCCCGGCGAGCTGGCCGACTTCGCGGTGCAGGCCGAGGAGAACGGTCTGGACTCGGTGTGGATCTCCGACCACTTCCAGCCCTGGCGCCACGTCGACGGCCACGCCCCCTCGGCGCTGGTGTGGCTGCCGTGGGTGGCGGCGAAGACCTCGCGCGTGCAGCTGGGCACGAGCGTGCTGACCCCCACCCTGCGCTACAACCCGGCGGTGGTCGCCCAGGCGTTCGCCACCCTGGGCTGCCTGGCGCCCGGCCGCGCGATCCTCGGCATCGGCACCGGCGAGGCGCTCAACGAGACCGCCGTGGGCATGGACTTCCCCGAGGTCAAGGAGCGCTTCGCCCGGCTGCGCGAGGCCGTGCGCCTCATCAGGAGGTTGTGGAGCGAGGAGCGCGTCACCTTCGAGGGCGAGTTCTACCGACTGCACGACGCGACGGTCTACGACCGGCCCGAGCAGCCGGTGCCGATCTACGTGGCCGGCGGCGGCCCGGGGGTCACCCAGTACGCCGGCCGCGCCGGGGACGGCTACATCTGCACCTCCGGCAAGGGCATGGAGCTGTATTCGCAGACGCTGCTGCCGGCGCTGCGCGAAGGGCTGGAGGCCTCCGGGCGCAGCGAGTCGCAGATCGACCGGACCATCGAGATCAAGCTGTCCTTCGACGAGGACCCGGCGAAGGCGCTGGAGAACACCCGCTTCTGGGCGCCGCTGTCGCTGACGCCGGAGCAGAAGGCGGGCGTGCACGACCCGGTGGAGATGGCGCGGCTGGCCGACGAGCTGCCCATCGAGCAGGTCGCCAAGCGCTGGATCGTCTCCTCCGACCCCACCGAGGTCGCCGCGGCCGTGCAGCAGTACGTCGACGCGGGGTTCACCCACCTGGTCTTCCACGCCCCCGGGCAGGACCAGTCGCGCTTCCTGACCCAGTTCACCGCCGACGTCGTGCCCCTCATCCAAGGAGAGAAGCCATGACCGTCGTCCACCCGCAGACCCTAGAGCTCGCCCCCGTGGGCGATCCCAAGTCGCTGTTCGCCACCTTCGCCCAGTTCCCCTCCGGCGTGGCTGCCCTCTCCGCCCTCGTCGACGGTGAAGTAGGCCCCGAACCGGTGGTGTTGGTGGCCTCCTCCTTCCAGGTCGGCATCTCCGCCGACCCGCCCCTGGTCCTCTTCGCCGTCCAGCACACCTCCACCAGCTGGCCGCGCCTGCGCACCGCCCTACAGCGCCCGGGCGCCCTGCTCGGCGTCTCCGTGCTCGGCGAGGCCCACGACGCCGCCGCCCGCCAGCTGGCGTCCAAGGCCCTGGCCGCCGCCGACCGCTTCGCCGGCATCGCCACCACCACCACCGCCTCCGGCGCCCACTTCGTGCACGGAGCCCCGATCTGGCTGGAGTGCTCCATTCACTCCCAGGTCCGCGCCGGTGATCACGACGTGGTCCTGCTGCAGGTGCACACCGCCGCCAGCGCCCCCGGCACCGAACCTCTGGTGTGGCACTCCTCGGCCTTCCGCACCCTCACCCCCCGCACCGCCGCGGGCGAGGAGGCGCAGGGCTGATGGCAGCGACGGCAGGCACCGCGACGGCCTGGCTGTGCACCGCCTGAACTCACGACGTCTCGCCGAGCGGGTGGGAAGGCGTGTGGGAAGGCGTAGCAGTCTGAGGATGCGTGTGCCGCGCCAGTTCCGCGGATGGGTGGGGGCATCACCCGTGGCGTCGCTGCAGCGCAGGAGCGGCTTCAGTACAGCGTGAACCGAGGCCCAGACGCTGGAGCGCCGGACCTCTGGGGCCACGGCTCTACTCGCTGGCTTGGTGCCCGCCTCGGGGCCATCGGGTCCCTGCGGTCAGGGGTTGTGTCCACCAGAGTGGTGTACGGCGTCCTCCGGTGAGTGAGGGCGTGTCCACCAACGTGTGAGGCGGTCACCGCGTGATGCTTCGACCTGAGTTCCCGCTCAAGACCGAAGAAGGACCACGCGATGACCGCCAACCCCATGATGGACCCTGCCCGCTTCATCGACGAGCAGCTCGCCCAGGCCAGCCCCGACCTGCTGCGTGAGCTGATGAGCACGTTCGTCAACACCCTGATGTCCGCCGACGCCGACGCGGTCTGCGGGGCCACCTACGGCACGACCAGCCCGGAGCGGGTGAACAGCCGCAACGGCTACCGCCACCGCGACTTCGATACCCGCCTCGGCACCATCGACGCGGTCATCCCCAAGCTGCGCTCCGGCTCGTACTTCCCCGACTGGCTGCTGGAGCGGCGCAAGCGCGCCGAGCGGGCCCTGACGAGCGTCGTTGCCACTTCCTACTTGCTGGGCGTCTCGACCCGGCGGATGGAGAAGCTCGTCGAAAGCCTCGGCATCACCAGACTGTCGAAGTCGCAGGTCAGCGAGATGGCCAAGGACCTCGATGGCCAGGTCCGAGGCCTTTCGCACCCGGCGCCTGGATGCCGGTCCCTACACGTTCGTCGCCGCCGACGCGTTGGTGATGAAGGTGCGTGAGGACGGGCGCGTCGCCAACGTCCACGCGATGCTGGCGGTCGGGGTCATCCCCCGCGAGACATCCCACGGGTCTAACGGTCAAGCAGCAACGACGGCCAGAGCCGGCCTGGCGCTGGACCAGGCGATGGACTCGTCGTAGGTCAGGTGATGGCGCAGGCAGCCGTGCAAGATGCCGACCAGGCGGTTGCCCAGCGCCCGCAAGGCCTGGTGATGGGTGGCGCCGCTCGCGCGGTGGGTGTCGTAGTAGGCGCGGGCTCCCGGCGAGGTGGTCAGCGCACTGAGTGCCTGGGCGTAGAGCGCATCGGCCAGGCGACGGTTGCGGACATGACGCGCCAGAACCGCTCTACTCTTGCCGGAAGCACGGGTGATCGGTGAGGTGCCGGCGTAGTTGCGCCGAGACTTCACGTCGGCGTAGCGGGCGGAGTCGTCGCCGAACTCGGCCAGCACCCGGGCGGCGAGGACCTGCCCGAGCCCGGGCTGGCTCAGGTAAACCTCAGCGTCCGGGTGCCGGCCAAAATGAGCACTCACCTGCTCCGCCAGTGCGTCAACTTGCCGGCTCAGTTCGGCGATGACCGCGACCAGGGCGCTGACGCTGGCGCCGTAAGCGGCATCCATACCTTCTCGCGCGCTCAACTGCGGCGACTGCAGCGCGGCGTGCAGACGCTGCGCCATCACCGTCACGGACCGCTGCCGACCGGCGGCTCGCAGCACCTTCTCCAAGCGCGCGACGCTCAGCCGCCGTCCTTGCGCGGGCGTGGGAGCGATCGCCAGGACAGCGGCCGCAGCCGGGCTGAGCAATCCGTCTTCCTCGTCCGCGAACGCTTGCAGCGCAGCGGGGTAGAACTCCCGCAGCGTCGAGCGCAGCATGTTGATCTGCCGCCGGCGCGACCAGATCAGCGACTGGTGAGAGCGTGCCAGCACCTTGACCGCCTCGGCCAGCACCGAGTCACCCGCGATCGGCCGGTGGTGCGCCCGATCCAGGCGCACGAGCTCTGCCAGGGCGTGCGCGTCCCCAGCGTCGCTCTTGGCGCCGGAGGTGCCGTGCCGTTGGCGGTAGCGAGCCGCCTGCAGCGGGTTGATCGCGTAAACCTGGTAGCCGGCCGCCAGCAACGCCTGCACCCACGGCCCGCGATCGGTCTCGATACCGACGACAACCCCTGACAGCTCGTCGTTGTCCTCGAGGTGATCAGCGATCAAGGCATGAAGGGCTTCGACGCCTGCGATGCCCTCGTGCAGTCGTCGCCTCGCCAGGCGCCTACCGTCCTGGGCGACGATCTCGATGTCGTGGTGATCTTCGGCCCAGTCGTCCCCGATGAACAGCATCGTCCTTCCCCGCTCTCCTCGACCGCGGATCCTGCACGAGCACCAGCGCGAGCCGGAGGAGGACCGGAGCGACCTAATGGATCAGTGCTCAGCCATGATCAGACGGCACGACATCCCACCAGCCCTACGGGCTTCCTCACCCACCGGCTGGGGCACGCTCTCGCGGTAGATCTCGACCTGCAGACCCACGGGAGGAAGTGCTCACCAGCCAGCGGCTCGGACACCAGAGTGACCGAAGGCCACCCCGGTGCACACCCATTAGCGGGAGGTGCCCCCAGCCGATGGGCACCGTGAGGTCCTGGGCTTGCAGACCTCCAGCGCCGAGGACGGCGCCGGCTGGCTGGGCTTCTTCCGGGACCTGACCGCCCGCGGCCTGAGCGGGGTCCGCCTGGTCACCTCCGATGCGCACGCCGGCCTGGTCGCCGCGATCGGCGCCACCTTGCCGGGAGCCAGCTGGCTGGGGGCACCTCCCGCTCGCGGGGGACGCTGCCGCACGCACTACGCCGCGAACCTCATGGCGGTCACGCCGAAGACGTCCTGGCCTTGGGTGAAGACGCTGCTGCACTCGGTCTACGACCAGCCCGACGCGGCCTCCGTGCACGCCCAGTTCGACCGGCTGCTGGACGCCGTCGAGGCCAAGCTTCCCCGCGTCGCCGAGCACTTGGACGCCGCCCGCGCAGATGTCCTGGCCTTCGAGCTTTCCGAAGGAGGTCTGGCGCCAGGTCTGGTCCAACAATCCGCAGGAGCGGCTGAATCGCGAGATCCGCCGCCGCACTGACGTCGTCGGGATCTTCCCCGACCGCGGCTCCCTGATCCGCCTGGTCGGCGCGGTCCTGGCCGAGCAGGACGATGAGTGGACCGAAGGGCGGCGCTACCTCGGCCTGGACCTGCTGGGCCGCTGCCGCCTCACCCCGATGCCCGGTGGGCAGCAGAACACCGAGCCCTCCGCGGAGGTGAACACCGACCTGACCATGCAGGCCTTGACGGCCTGACCACAGCGAGCATCACGCGGCGAACGTCGTACACCACCTCCGGGGACTTGACCTCGAGGAGCCGCGGCAGGACTGAGTGCTTCAGCCGCCGCGGCGCGTACCGAAGGTGCGCGTTGAGGCTTCTGGGGTCCTGCAGCTGCAGGGCCCCAGAAGCCTCAACGCGCTCGCTCAGCACCATCAGCGTGTCCAGGCGTCGGTGATCGCCGAGGACGGCGGGGGAACGGGGCACGCGTCGATCACGCGGGTCGAAGTCCTCGATCAGCAGGGGCCGCCCTTCCAGGTGGCTGCGGGTGCGTATCAGTACCGCGCCGTCGGCTTCACCGCTGCGCCCGAACACGAGTGGCTCGCGTAGCCGGGCGACGGCACGGGCGGGCGGGTCTGCTGCACGGGCAGAGACACCCAGGTGCCAACCGCGGCGCAGCGCACCCCTGAAGCCTTGACTCGGCGGCGCGCCATAGCAGCCCTCACCTCCGTCGCTGCCCAATCCACCGCTGCCGGCGCTGTCGGTCCCCGCCGAACATTTGGCCGAGGAAAGCTCAAGTGACGTGGCGAATGGGGCTGGCATTGAGCCCATCGAAGTTGCGCAGGTCGGTACATCGCACGCAGTCGCCGACCTCGCCAGTATCGCGTGCGCTGGCGGCGGCACCCGTGGCGGTGCCGGCTCGGCCGGTCCTGCTTGGAGCCGATCGCATCGCGTGCCCGTGAAAGGAAGAGTGCTGGGGCGCGCGCCGACGCGGGCCAAGTGCTGCTGGCCGTCCACGCCGCGGATTGGCGCTGGCAGTGGCGGTGGCGCGCATCGGTCGAGGAACCAGCGAGCGAGCAGAAAGGCGCCGAGGCGGCTGGTGTCACTCAGAGAGACAAGCCCGTTTTCGCGCACGGTGCCGCCGCGTGACGGCCTGGTGGATTCCCATGCTGGGTCCCCGTGGTGTCGATGACGCGTGTCTTGTGGTGTCGGTGCCCGTTCCTGGCGGCGACGGATGGGTCGTTGACGCCGTACCCGGTGATTGGACGCGCGGTCGTCGTTCGCTGCTCGGGTCAGTAGCCGGCGCTGGGGTCGACGACGCCGTCGAAGCGTCCGGTGATCCCGTCGGATGCGAACACCGCGAGGTTGTGAGCGAGCATGTCGAGCCCCCGTTGACGGGTCGCGCGGGTCGTCGCTGCGTTGTGCGGTGTGACGATCACGTGTGGTTCGCCCCAGAAGGGGGAGTCCTCAGGCAGCGGCTCGGTGCTGTGGGCGTCCAGGCCGGCGCCGGCTAGTTGACCGGAGCGCAGGGCCCGCAGCAGGGCGCCGTCGTCGGCGATGCCGCCGCGTGAGACGCACACGTAGTACGGGTTCCGCGCGCACAGCGCGAACTCTGCATCGCCGAGCATGCCGATCGTCTGACGGGTAGCGGGCGCTGTGATGGCGATCGCGTCGCTCGTGGTGAGCAGTGTCTCGAGCTCGGCACGGTCGTACCCACGCCGGAGCTGGACCACCTCCATCCCGAATGCCGCGGCCCGGGCGGTCAGTTCACTCCCGGCACGGCCCGAGCCGATGACGCCCAGACGTGATCCGAACAGCTCGCCGTGCTGGTAGCGGTCCCAGTGGCGTGCCTCTTGCGCGCGCAGCCAGCGGGGCACGTCGCGCGTGAGCATGAGCAGCAGCAGCAGCACGTGCTCGGCCAGGGGCACTGCGCCGCTGCCCTTGGCTGCCGTGAGCAGCACGCGACCGGAGGCGATCGGCTCGGAAAGCACTCCGCCGGCCGCGATGCCGTCGACGCCGGCGGCCCAGCTGTGCACCCACCGCACGCGGGGAGCTCTGGCGAGCTCGCCCGCGTCCGGGGAGCCGACGAGTCCCTCGGCCACCGCCAGCAGGTCCGGGTCCGTCCCGGCGCGCTCGGTGAACGCGAGCTGAAGGCCTGGTGTCGCGCCGATGAGCTGTGCCCGTTCGTCAGGGGTGACGGCTCCCGTGATCAGGACGAGGGGGGCGCTCAATGCGCAGGCTCCGGGACGGCGGTGTACTGCCGCAGCCACGCGGTGCCCGCGTCGGTCGGCACGTACTCGGCACCGATGAACCCGTCGTACCCGGCGGCTTCGAGAGCCGGCAGCAGGAAGGTGTAGTTCACCTCACCGGTGCCGGGCTCGTGCCGTCCGGGATTGTCGGCGATCTGCACGTGGCGGGTGGCTTCACGGTGCCGGTGGAAGGTGGTGAGCAGGTCCCCGTGCATCACCTGGGCGTGGTACACGTCGAACTGCAGGCCCGTGTTGGGTGCTGCCACGCGCGAGAGCAGTGCTGCAGCGTGCGCGGTCGTCGGCAGGGCGAATCCTGGCACGTCGCGGGTGTTGACCGCTTCGAGCAGGACGGTGACGCCGAGGGGGGCCAGGGCTCGTGCGGCGAAGCCGACGTTGTCCGCCAGGGTGTCCAGCGCCGTGTCTAGGTCGAGGTCGTCCGGCACCTTGCCCGCCAGGATGTTTACCAGCGGGCAGTGGAGGATCCGGGCGTGCTCGACCGCGTCCGCGACCCCTGCGCGGAACTCCTCGACCCGGTCCGGCAGGCAGGCGATTCCTCGTTCCCCGGCGGCCCAGTTCCCGGAGGGGATGTTGAACAGCACCTGCTGCAGTCCGGCGGAAACGGTCGCCGCGCGCACTTGGTGGACGTCTTGGTCGTAGGCGCCCAGGAACTCGATCCCGGAGAACCCGTCAGCTGAGGCGGCAGCGATGCGCTCGAGGAAGGGCAGGTCCTGGTAGAGCATGGACAGGTTGGCGCTGAACTTCACGACTTCTCCCGGGTGCTGGAGGGCGCGAAGGTCAGGTGCAGAACCTCGAGCAGGTCGATGCAGGGAACGATGACCTCCGCGGTGCCGTCGCTCACGTTGACGGCGACGTCGCTGCCGTCCAGGACCAGACGAGCGGAAGTGACGTCTGCGCCGGCTGGCACGGGCACGGAAACCGACACCGGTCCACTGGGCAGGGTCCGTCGGATGGCGCCGCGCATGGTCATGGGGTTGGTCAGGTTCACCAGGCACACCGCGACCTCGCTGAGCGCGCTGCCGCGCGGCGTCCGGTACACGGAGACGTCGACGATGCCGGGGGTGTCCACCTGCACGCTGGTGTGCCCGCCCAGCGCCCACCGGACGGTGTCCGCGAGCAGCCGGCCGTGGTCGGGTTGCAGGGCCTCCCAGAAGATCGAGCCGAGGTTGAAGGCCACGTACGCGCTGCGGCCACCGCCGTCGTGCTCGCGCAGGACCACCGCGGGGTCGCGCGGCGCTTCGCGGGCGTAGACCTCCTCCATGGGCAGGTCCGGGTAGTCGGGTACGAAGCGCAACGGCACGGTGGTGTCGTCCGCAGCTTGGACGGGGACGACCTGGGTGCCGCCGATGATGCGTTGAGCGCCGGTGAAGCCGGCGTGCAGGGGGTGCTCGCCGACCAGCGCGACGTAGTTGTTGCGCACCGACTGGCGCACCGGCCCGGTGAGGTGCACGCCCAGCAGGTCGGCCAGGCCCAGATCCTCTCGGCGAGCGCCGTCCTCGGTGAGCAGTGACGTCTCGCACGCGGCGACCAGGGCGCCTCCGCGCGCCACCCACTCGGCGATGGTGCGGCACTCCTGCTCGCTGAGCCGTTGCACGTTCGGGGCGAGCAGGACGCGGAAGCGGTCCAGCTGCTCGGCGGTGATCAGACCGTCGCAGACGAGCTCGAAGGGGATGCCGGCTTCGACGAGCGCCTGGTAGGCGCCCTGCCCGTCTTCTTGCTCCTTGCCGTGCGTGGGCAGCGTCGAGGACCGAGTGGCGTCCAGCAGCGCGACCTCGGCGGTGATCTCCAGCCGCGACAGGACCGGTTCGAGGCGGGCGTGCAGCGTGAAGGCGTCGATGAGGGGCTCGACCCAACGGGTGTCGAGGACCTCGGCCTTGAACTTGGTGAACCAGGGGAAGGCCCCCTGGGCGAAGCCGTCGACGATCCAGGTGACGAACTCAGGACCGCTGGTAACCGAGTCCTTCCAGCGGTGGGCGGGGTGCTCGGGACCGATGCTGGTGATCAGCCCGACCGGGCGGTCGCGGAAGACGCTGCGGCTGCGCTTGCCGTTGCGGCCCGCTGCCCACGGTGCCTCGGTGCCGGAGCGGCCCTGCTTGTCGATGAAGAGCAGCGGGTAGTGCTTCTCCACGAGCTGGCGGTCCAGGTCGTGGGCGGCGATGGAGCCGAGGTTGGGGATGAACCGCACGTGCGGCTTGACGGCGCGCACGGCGTCGTCCCACAGCCCCACCAGGGCGCTGAGCCGTTGACGCCGCCAGGTGGGCCATGCGCGCCACGCGGGGTCGTCGGGGTCGAACGCGCCGCGGGGCAGGTCCAGGCCGGTGTCCTCGCGGAAGGCTCGGGCTGCGGCTGGCGAGTAGGAGATGCCGTGGCCTTGCCAGCGGTTGGCGAAGACGGCGTCGATGTCGTACTCGCGGGTGATCTCGCGGGCAACGTCGGTGAGGAAGTCGCTGTTGTAGGTGCTGAAGGGGCAGGTGATGTAGGTGCCGGGAAAGGCCCAGTGCTCCACCGGTGCGCCGTTCTCGTCCAGGGCTGCCCACTCGGGGTGGGCTGCGAGCGCGTCGGCGTGGATGGCGTGCGGGTCGATGCGAGCCATGACGGCCATGCCCATCTTCTTCGCCCCTTGCGCCAACGTGCCGAACAGGTCGCCGTTGCCGAGGTGCTTGCTGCGGTAATGGAAGGGGATGCGGGTGGGGTAGAAGGCCATGTAGCCGCCCGCGGACAGGCAGGTCGCGTTCGAGTGGCTGCGGCGCATGACGTCGAGCCAGAAGTCGGGATCGAAGTGCAGCGGGTCGTCCTCGGTGAAGGTCAACTGCGTCCAGCGGTTGGCCCAGGAGGGCCAGTCGCGGTCGGCGGGGGCCGCCGTGCTGCGCTCGGGGGCTGGATCGAGAGTGGTCATGTGCGTCCTCACTTCAGGCCGGTGGTCGCGATGCCCCGGATGAGGTACTTCTGCGCGACGGCGAAGAACACGAGGATGGGCGCCAGGGAGAGCAGGGACATCGCGAACAGTGCGCCGACCCCGCTCTGCGTCTCGGCGTTGACCATGGTGTTCAGCGCCACGGGGACGGTGTAGACCTCGACGGAGGTCAGGTAGATGAGCGGTGTGAAGAAGTCGTTCCAGGTCCAGATGAAGGTGAAGATCGTCGTGGTGACCAGGGCCGGCTTCATCAACGGCAGGATCACGGACCAGAAGGTGCGGAAGGGGCCGGCGCCGTCGATGGCGGCGGCCTGGTCGAGCTCGCGGGGGATGGTGCGGATGAACTGGACCATCAAGAAGATGAAGAACGCATCCGTCGCCAGGAACTTGGGGATGAGCAGCGGGAAGTACGTGTTGAGCAGGTCCAGTTGGGAGAAGAAGATGTACTGCGGCACGACGAGGACGTGCATGGGCAGCATCACCGAGGCCAGGGTGATCCCGAAGTAGATGCGCCGGCCGCGGAAGTCCAGCCGGGCCAGAGCGTAGGCGGCCAGCGAGCAGGAGAAGAGGTTGCCGACGATGGAGCCGACGGTGACGAACAGGGAGTTGGCGAAGAAGAGCGAGAACGGCTCGCCCAGGGCTCCCCAGCCGTTGCGGTAGTTCTCGAGAGTCACTTCGCTGGGGATCAGCCCGGGCTGGGAGAGCACCAGGTTGCCGGGCTTGAAGGAGCTGACGACCATCCACACCAGGGGATAGACCATTAAGAGGGCGAAGGCGATCAGGGCGAGGTGCTTGCGCAGGTTCCGGGGGTGGGGTGCGCGGGGTGCGGGGGTGCGCGTCGTCTCGGCGGTCGGTGCCGGCGTCGTTGTCGTGGCCACGTGTCCCTCCTCAGTTGTCCCCGTAGAAGACCCAGTACTTCGACAACAGGAAGTGGATCGCCGTCACGATGCCGATGACGACGAGCAGCGCCCACGCCATCGCCGATGCGTAGCCCATGTTGAAGCTGACGAATCCCTGCTGATACAGGTACAGCGTGTAGAACAGTGTCGAGTCCAGCGGTCCACCGCGGCCCCCGGAGATGATGTGGGCCTGGGTGAAGCTCTGGAAGGCGCCGATCGTCTGCAAGACGAGGTTGAAGAAGATGATCGGCGTGAGCATCGGTACGGTGATCGACCGGAACTGCCTCCACCGGCCGGCGCCGTCGACGCGAGCGGCTTCGTAGAGCTCTTCGGGGATTTGGCGCAGCCCGGCCAGGAAGATGATCATCGGTGAGCCGAAGGTCCAGACGTTGAGCACCACGAGCGTGGACAGGGCTGTGGAGGGGTTCTGCAACCAGCTTTCGCCTTCGATGCCCAGCAGTGCCAGCCCGGAGTTGATCAGGCCGTCGTGACCGAAGAGCTGGCGCCACAAGATGGCGACGGCGACGGAGGCGCCCAGCAGCGAGGGCAGGTAGTAGACGCTGCGGTACAGCGCCAGGCCCTTGATGCCCCGGTCCAGTACGATGGCCAGCGCTAGGGCGAAGGCCAGCTGCAGCGGCACCGAGACCAGGACGTACTTCAACGTGACCCAGGCGGAGGCCCAGAAGCGGGGGTCCTCACCCATGCGGCGGAAGTTCTCCAGGCCCGTCCAGGTGGGGGAATCCAGCAGGTTGTAGTCGGTGAAGGCCAGGTAGAGCGAGGCGAGCAGCGGAATGGCGGTGATGAGCACCAGGCCGAGCAGCCACGGGATGAGGAAGATGTGCGCGGCGCGTCCTTGGCGCCGCCACTTCGGGGTGCGGCGGGTGTTGCTGTTGGTCGGCGTGGGGGGTGCGCTGCCCGACAAGGCAGGGCTCGGTGGTGCGGTGGGGGCGCTCACCGTCGCGCCGCTTCGATCTCGCGGGTCACCTCGGTGGTGAACTGCGTCGCCGCCGTGGGGATGTCGACGTTGCCCAGCGTGAGCGCTTCGATGGTGCGGGCCATGACGTCGCGCCATGTGCCTGATCCGGGCGGGGCCTCATAGCGGGGGCGCTGCTCCTGCTGCATCTCCTCATCGACCAGGTCCAGCAGCTTCAGCTCGTCCGCGGTGGCGTCCGGGCGGATCTCGGCGAGTACGCGGGGGTTGGCCGGAGCGCCCACGGTGAGCCCTGTCTGGGCGACCATGCGTGCGTCGTTGAGGTTGAAGTCGAGCAGCTTGGCGGCGCCCTGCAGGCTGCTGTCGGAGGTGCCCTGGTACATCGCGATGCGGCTGAGGTAACCGAACCGGAAGCCCGCTGTCGCGTCGGGGTCCGCGGGGGTCATGCGCTGCTGGAAGTCGTAGTCGGGGAACTGCTGGGCCTCGTCGACGATGTGATTGGAGTTCTGCAACGTCATGAGGACCTTCTCGCCCACGACCGACCACTCCGGGTCGGCGCCTTCCTGCTCCGAGAGCTCCAGGGCGGCGCCGGCGCTGCGCAGCCGCTCCCACCACTCGAACCAGCCCTCGAGGGCGGCCGGGTCAGCGCCCAACGTGCCGTCCTCGGTCCACAGGTCGCTGCCGTGCTGGCGCAGCCAGGACTCGAAGACCATGTCGCTGTTGGCGCAGTACGCAGCACCCTTGCGGCCCTGCGGGTTGTCGGCCGAGTAGTCGATGAGGAACTGCGCTAGGGCGTCCCACGTCCAGTTCGCCTCGTCGTAGGCCGGCAGCTCGGCCCCGGCTTCCTCGAGGAAGGTCTGGTTCCAGCGCACGCACGGCGTGAAGATCGAGCGCGGCATCGTGTTGAGCTCACCGTTGAGCTTGAAGGTCTCCAGCAGGTCGTCGGGGTAGTCGGACAGGTCGAAGTCGTCCAGGTCGTCCAGCGTGCGGTACAGGTTCGCCGCCTGGTAGGTGAGCACCTGGGGAGAGGGGATCCAGAAGAGTTCCGGGACGTTGCGCCCGGCCATCTGCACGGTGATGCGCTCCTGGAAGGCGTCGTAGTCGGCGAACTCGGGGCGCACGGTGACGTCCGGGTTCTCCTCGGAGAAGATCGCCAGTGCGGCTTCGTAGTTCTGCTGGCGCACGGCGTCGCCCCACCAGGCGTAGCGCACCGCGCCCTCGGTCGAGCCGCTCGCGCTGCGGCCGCAGGCGGCCAGGGGGGCGGCGGCTGCGGTCATGGCGCCGGCGCCGATCAAGCGGGTGAAGGTCCGTCGGTCCATCGGGGTCTCCCTGTACATCGCCGTCGATGTGGTGCCGGGTGTCCATGTGGTGCCGGGTGCTCGAGCGGAGGGGCTCGCGTGGTTCGACCGTAGGACCACGCATGTTGTCGGTCAAGACTGATTGTTAGACAATTTGCTGCGCTAGCATCGCGCCATGACTGTTGCGCCTGTGGGCTCCGGAGCACCGCGGTTCGTGCTGGCGCCGTCCTCGGTGGTGGACGCGCTCTACGACGCGGTGCGGCACCGCATCGTCAACGGCGAGCTCGCCGGCGGCGAGAAGCTCACCGAAGCCCGCTTGACCGGCGAATACGGCGTGGCGCGCACCACCGCCAAGGCGTGCCTGGAGCGCCTGACGGCGGCGGGGTTGCTGCGAAGGACGGCCCACCGCACGGCCGTGGTGACCGAGCTGGGAGCTGCAGAGGTCAGCGACCTGTACTTCGCCCGTCTGGCGGTGGAAGGCGCCGCGGTGCGGCGCCTGGCCGAGCGCCGGGAGCTGCCGGCGACGGCCACGGCAGCGCAGGCGCAGGTGGTCTCAGCGGTCGATGCGCACGACTTCCCCAAGCAGGCAGAGGCGGACATGGCCTTCCACGCCGCCCTCGTCAACGGTGCCGGCAGCGAGCGACTTATCCGGATGCACGGCCTGATCATGGGGGAGGTTCACCTCACGATGGGGCAGTCTCGCGCGCACGTCGTCCCCGGGCGCAGCGCCGTCGGCGACGAGCACGACGCGATCCTGGCCGCCGTACTCGCCGGGGACGCCGCAGGTGCCGTCGTGGCGCTCGAGACGCACCTGGCCCACGCACAATCGCGCGTACAGGCCAGGCTCGCCCGCGCGGCGGCCCAGCAGGACGTCCAGCAGGACGCCCAACACGAGGCGCAGCAGGACGCGCAGCAGCCAGCAGACCCGGGCGCCGCGAACTGACCGCGGCACGGCCCGAGCCCAGTACCAGCCCGCCACCACAGCCCAGCTCAGTACCGCACGCACGGGCGCTCCGCGGTCCACCGCAGTGAGCCCCCACGCACCACCCCCGTCCTCCCGAGCGAGCACGAAGGAGCAAGGACATGCGCGTAGGCTTCATCGGAGCAGGGATCATGGGCAGGCCCATGATCAACAACCTTGTCGCGAAGGGGCACGAGGTCCGCTGCTACGCGCGCTCGGACGCCTCCCGCGAGCGGGCCCGCACCACCGGCGCCGAAGTCACCGCCAGTGTGGCCGCCGCGTGCAAGGACGCCGAGGTGGTTGTGACGATGCTGCCCGCCGGCCCCGACGTCCTCGGCGTCGTCACCGGCCAGGACGGAGCCCTGCACGCCATGGCGAGCGGCTCGATCCTGCTGGAGCAGTCGACGATCAGCCCGGACGAGGCCCGAACGGTGCACGAGGCCGCCCGTGCGGCCGGCATCCGCTGCCTCGACGCCCCGGTCAGCGGCGGCGAGGCGGGCGCCGTCGAAGGAACCTTGGCCGTCATGGTGGGAGGCGCCACCGACGTGCTCGACGACGTCCGCCCCGTCCTCGACGCCGTCGCCACCACCGTGGTCCACGTCGGCGGACCGGGCGCCGGGCAGGTCGTCAAGGCCGCTAACCAGCTCGTCGTCGCCGGCAACCTGCAGATCCTGGCCGAAGCGATGGTCTTCCTGCGCGCGCATCTCGCCGATGACGACCTGCCCGCCGCGCTCGACGTGATCGGTGCCGGTCTAGCTGGCAGCACCGCCCTGAACCGCAAGCGCCAGGCGCTGCTGACCCGCCAGCACCCAGCCGGCTTCCGCGTCGCCCTGCACGACAAGGACATGGCGATCATCACCGGCGCGGTCCGGCAATCCGGCCTCGCCCTGCCCGCCACCGCTGTCGTCAGCTCGATGCTCGCCGCCCTCAAGGCCCGCGGTGGCGGCGAACTGGACCACTCGGCGCTCGCCCAGCTCGCGGCTGAGCTCAACGGCGACCCGGGGGAGAGCCGATGACCGCCATCGAGCAGACCCGCGAGCACACCACCGGCGAGCAGGCCACCTCGTCCCCACCGGTCGCCGAGGAGGAACTGTGGTGGCGCTCGCCGTTTCGGATGTACCAGACGAACCTGCGTGAGATCGACGCAGACCTCGACGTCGACACCGTGCTCGAGCACATCATCGACTTCGGTGCGAACGCGTGGCTGCTCAACGTCGGCGGCATCATCTCCAACTACCCGACGCGTCTGCCGTTCCAGACGCCCAACCCCGCGCTCATCGCGCGTCCTTCCGGTGACCTGCTCGGCGATGCCGTCACCGCCGCGCACGCCCGTGGTGTACGCGTCATGGCCCGGATGGATTTCTCCAAGGTCGCCCGGCCCATCGCCGAAGCGCACCCGGACTGGCTCTACGTGGGCCCGGACGGGCGACGCCAGGAAGTCCACGGGTTGACGAGCGTGTGCCCGAGCGGCGCCTACTACCAACGGCACCTCACCGAGGTCCTGGAGGAAGTGCTCGCGCACGCACCGGTCGACGGGTTCTTCATCAACTGGATGAGCTTCGGTGAGGTCGACTACGCCAAGCAGTACCGGGGAGTGTGCCAGTGCATGGCCTGCCAGCGCGGCTTCACCCTCGCTCACCCGGACCTGACCTTGCCCACCGACCGGGAATCGGCATCGTACCCGGCGTGGCGTCGCTGGGCGACAGCCGTCATCGACGACCTGCTGGCCCGAGCCCGCGCAGTCATCGCCGCTCGCCGACCGGAAGCACCGCTGGTCATGGGCAATACCGCCGACATCGTCTTCCACGAGGCCAACAACGCCATCGGCAGAGCCATGTGGCACCACCAGACCTCCGAGAGCGTCTCGGCCGCGAAGACCTACCGACCCCATGTGCCGGTCCTGGTGAACTCGGTCGCGTTCTACGACATGCCGTACCGGCTGGTGGCCGAAGAACCGCACGTGCTGGCCCAGTACCAATTGCAGGCCATCGCGCGCGGTGCGAATCCGTCCACGTACGTCATGGGATACCCCGAGCGACTGAGCTACGCCAGCTTGCCCGCGGCCTCGCAGATCGTGCGCTTCCACCGCGATCACGCCCGCGTCTACGACCGGCTGGTGCCCTCAGCGCGCACGGCCCTCGTGCGGCCCGACCCGTTGACGGTGCCCGAGGAAGGCACCGATCCGGTGGAGGAGTTCCGCGGACTGTACGAATCGCTCCTGCAGCGGCACATCCCCTTCGACGTGCTCCCCGGCCAGCACCTCGGCGAGCTGGGCTCGTCCCTGCAGCGGTACGCCCTGCTCGTCCTGGGCGACCTCGGAGCCCTCCCGGCCGCCGCGGTGAGCGCGCTGGAACGCTTCACGAGCCGCGGTGGCCGCCTGCTGCTGACCGGGTCGACAGCCCTCGCCGCGGACACCTCGCAGCTGAGCGCAACCGGTGTCGCGCGCCGCACGGCGGTGCTGACCGGCGCTGAGGCGACCTGGTCGTCCGTCGTCGTCCCCGACGGCGGTGCACCCGTCCCGGTCCTAGGAGCTTTCCACGTCCTCCAGGCGGCCGAGCACACCCCGACAGCCCACCGGGTACTCTCCCGGGCCCCGTACGGCCCGCCTGAGAAGTGCTACGGCCACCTGGACCTCGACATGCCCGCCACCATCCGCGCAGGCGCGGTGACGACGCTGCCGATGACACCGGGGCGGGCCTACCGCACGAGTGGCCTGTCGACGCTGCGCGACCTCGTCGCCGATGAGACCCTGCGGCTGCTGAGCGCAGACGTCGAGATCGTCACGAACCTGCCCGAGCAGGTCGAGGTCGTCGTGGGCTCCTCGCGCTCCGGGTGCGTCGTCCACCTGCGCAACCTCACGGGCACCACCCGGCAGTCCTTCCACGCGCCACTACCGATCATGGATCGCACCATCGCCTACACACGATGGCTCCCCGGGCAGCGCCTGCGGGCCCTAGTCACCGACACCGAGCTCGTCGCCGAGCCGGCGTCGGGCGCAGGTGCCCAGGTCCACCTGCCCGATCTGGGCCTGTTCGAAGTGCTCGTCGAAGCCTGATCCGACTGAGGGCTGCACAAGCCATGCAGTGCATCACCAAGCAACAGAGCGAGCGAGATGCTGGTGCGCAACCGGGGCGGCCGCCCCACCCGATACTCCCAGGCGCGCTGTCATGAGCCGATGAGCACCACGGCCGTGGCGCTCACCGGCACAGCGGCCTCGAGTCGGCCGGGGGGTGGGGCAGGTCACAGTGTCACCTGATCATGCAGCAGACCCCAGGACCCACACGATGACCCTCGAGCACCAGTCTGCCCTCTCCAGCCTCGCGCAGGCACTCACCGACGCTGACAGCGGCGAGGTGATGCGCCGGCTGCTGCAGGGCGCCCTGCAGGCTCTCATCGAAGCGGAGGCCGAAACGCACGTCGGCGCTGGCCGCCACGAGCGGGCATCAACGCGCACCACCCAGCGCAACGGCAGTCGCGAGAAGCTGGTGGCCACGACCGCCGGCGACCTCACCGTGAAGATCCCCAAGACGAGGACGGGCTCGTTCTTCCCTGCGCTGCTGCACCCGCGTCGGCGCATCGACGTCGCGCTGCACGCGGTCGTCATGG
>NZ_JBJLSE010000030.1:0-40773 GCF_050871845.1 Kineococcus arenarius subsp. arenarius | reverse complement strand
GTCGAGGAAGTCGCCACTTCCTCGACCACCGCAGGGGGAGGGGAGGGGGCGTCACTCGTTCGGGTGCGCGCTAAAGGGTGAGGCACCTTCGTGCCGATAGGTGCAGCGTGGCACCCGAGACCTCGACCAGCGCAGAGCGCACGGGCGGTCGCCGTTCGCGGCGGCGCGGCGTCCCCGTCCCGTACGACTTCCGGCGGCCCACCAAGCTGTCGCGCCAGCACGCCCGCGTGCTGGAGATCACCTACGAGACCTTCTGCCGCCAGTGGGCGACCCTGCTGTCCTCCACCCTGCGCACCAGCGTGCAGGTCGAGCTGGACGGCGTGCAGCAGTACAGCTACGACGAGTACGCCGCGACGCTGGCCACCCCCTCGATCATGACGGTGTTCGACCCCGAGCCGCTCGTCGGCGCCGGCGTCCTGCACCTGGACACCCCGCTGATGCTCACCTGCGTGGAGCGCATGCTCGGCGGCACCGGTGCGGGGGAGCAGCCGCAGCGCGTGCTCACCGACATCGAGGCCGTCCTGTGCCGCGGACTGGTGGAGCGCACCCTCGCCGAGCTGGCCGCCTCGCTCACCTCGATCGTGGACCTCAAGCCCCACCTGACGAGCATCGAGCAGAACCCGCAGTTCGCGCAGGCCGCCGCCGCCACCGACGTGATGATCGTGTCGTCCTTCCACCTGCAGGTGGAGCGGATCACCGGCACCGCGACCCTGGCCCTGCCGCTGGACCCGCTGTCCGCGGCCCTCAGCGCCGCCGAGCTGCGCGTGGCCAGCCCCGAGGAGCTGCGCATCCGCCGCCTCATGCGCGACCGCCTGGACGACCACCTCGAGCACATCCCCGTGGACGTCTCGGTGCGCCTGAACGCCACGCACCTGCGCCCCGACGAGATCCTCGCCCTCGTGCCCGGCGACGTCCTGCGCCTGCCGCACGCGGCCGAGGCGCCCCTCGAGGTCGTCGCCTCCGAGACCGTCGTCGCCTCCGCCGTGGCCGGCACCCGCGGATCCCGGCTCGCCTGCCTGATCGTCCCCACCCCCGAGGAGTCCTCCCGATGAGCACCGTCACCCACGCCGACCTGCAGGCCCTCCTCGGCGAGGCCGCGCAGGCCGCCCTCGCGGTCCTGCCGCTGTCCGCCCCCGGCACGATCACCGGGCTCGTGGCGGCCTCCGCGGCCCCCGACCTGGGCGACGAGGGCACCGCCGTCTCCGCGAGCTTCGCCGGCGCCGCCAGCGGCCGCGTCGCGGTGATCGTGGGGGAGGAGACCCTCAACACCCTCCTGATGAGCCCCGAGGGTGCCCTCGACCCGGTCGACGCCCTGCGCCCCGCGCTGGAGACCGTCGTCGCCAGCCTCGGGCAGTGCACCCTCGACGTCGGCGTCGAGGGCGACCCCGCCGAGGCCGTCGCCGCCCTCGAGGGCGGTGCCGTCGCCGTCGTCGGCGCCGGCGGGGAGACCCTGGCCCTGATCGGCCTGACCTTCTCCGCCGACGCGCCCCAGGTCGCCGTGCCCGTCATGGCCACCCCCACCAGCGCGCCCGCCGCCGGCGGCGGCGGCCCGCGCCGCACCATGGACCTGCTGCGCGACGTGCAGATGGACGTCACCGTCGAGCTCGGCCGCACCAGCATGACCGTGCAGGACCTGCTGTCCCTGACCCCCGGCTCCGTGGTGGAGCTCGACCGGGCCGCCGGCAGCCCCGCCGACGTCCTGGTCAACGGCCAGCTCATCGCCCGCGGCGAGGTCGTCGTCGTCGACGAGGACTACGCCATCCGCATCACCGAGATCGTCACCCCCGGCACGGAGGCCGGTGCCTGATGGACGCCCTCGCAGCACTGGGACGGATGTCCGTCTCGCTGGTCGCCGTCCTGGGGCTGCTGTGGCTCATCGCCCGCTGGCTGCGCCGCTCCCGCTCGGTCGGCGCGGCCCAGACGGGCCTGGAGGTCCTCAGCCGGGTCGGCGTCGGCGCCAAGGCCGGTGTGGCCGTCGTGCGCGTCGGGGAGCGGGCCCTCGTGGTCGGCGTCACCGAGCAGCAGGTCACCCTGCTGACCGAGGCGCCCGCCGCGGACCTGCTGCCCGCGCCGCAGGAGGCCCACCCGCCGCAGGAGCGCGAGGTCGTCCAGCTGCCCGCCACGGGCGCGGCCCCGCTCACCACCGCCACCACCACCGCGGAGCGCCCCAGCACCGTGCCGGCGCCGCGCACCACCCCGATCAGCGGTTCGGCCCTGTCGCCGGCCACCTGGACCAAGGCAGTCGACGTGCTGCGAGAGAGGACGACCCGCCGGTGAGCACCCGTACCGCCCGCAGGTTCGCGGCCGCCGCGATGCTCGCCGGGGGCCTGCTGGCCGGCGCCGCGAGCACCGCCAGCGCAGCCCCCGCGTCCTCCGCCGCCGCGTCCATCACCGCCGCGGCCCCCGCGTCCTTCGCCGCCGCGGCGCCCGCGTCCTTCGCCGCCGCCGCGGCGCCCACCGCGCCCCAGGCCCCCGTGGACCCCGCCGCCCCCGGCGCCGGCTCGGTGACCGTCGGCGTGAACGGCATCAACGGCGTCGACGGCAAGCCCAGCCAGTCGATCACCATCGTCATCGCGCTCACCGTGCTGTCGGTGGCCCCCGCGCTGCTGCTGCTGACCACCAGCTTCACCAAGATCCTCGTGGTGCTCGGCCTGACCCGCAACGCCCTGGGCCTGATGGGCACCCCGCCCAACCAGGTCCTGGCCGGGCTGGCGCTGTTCCTGACGATGTTCATCATGGCGCCCACCTTCAGCGCCATCAACGACGTCGCGATCCAGCCCTACCTCAAGGGCGAGAAGACGACCACGGTCGCCTTCACCGACGGCTCCGCGCCGCTGAAGGACTTCATGTGCAAGCAGACCCGCGGCGACGAGCTGGCCCTGATGACCAAGGCCGCCGACCGCGAGAAGCCCGAGAACTGCGCCGCCACGCCGCTGACCACCCTCGTGCCGGCCTTCGCCCTGTCCGAGCTGCGCTCGGCGTTCATCATCGGCTTCGTCATCTTCATCCCCTTCCTGGTGATCGACATCGTCGTCTCCGGGGCGCTGATGAGCCTGGGCATGATGATGCTGCCGCCCGTCACGGTGTCCCTGCCCTTCAAGCTGCTGCTGTTCGTCATGGTCGACGGCTGGGGCCTGGTCGTGAAGGCGCTCGTCGGCAGCTACGGCGGCTGAGCCGGGCCCGCCCCTCACCCGGGCGGCTCAAGCCGTTCCCCCGATCGGCCGATGCACCTGCCGACGCACCCCTCGACCGGAAGGCACCGCGATGACCGACGTGACCGTCATCCACCTCGTGATGACCGCTCTCGTCCTCGCCGCCAAGCTCAGCGCCCCCCTGCTCCTGACCGCCCTGGCCGTCGGCTTCGGCATCTCGCTGTTCCAGTCGGTCACCCAGCTGCAGGAGCAGACCATCGCCTTCGTGCCCAAGGCGCTCGCCGTCGGCATCGCGATCGTGGTGTGCGGCAAGTGGATGCTCAACGAGCTGACCACCTTCACCAGCCAGCTGTACGAGCAGATCCCCGACCTGCTGACCACCGGCGGCTGACGCGGTGCAGGGGCTGTCCACCACCGTCGGGCTCGACCTGCTGCTGGCGCTGCTGCTGGCCTCCGTGCGCGCGGTCTCCTTCCTGCTGCTGGCGCCGCCGTTCGCCTCCCGCGCGGTCAACGGCCGCGTCAAGGCGATGCTGTCCCTCGCCCTGGCCCTGCCGGTGGCCGGCCGGCTGCGCGGCCAGGCGCCCGCCGTCGAGCCCGCCGCCCTGGCCACCGCCGTCGTGCAGCAGGTCCTCGTCGGCGCCGCCCTCGGCGCCTTCTGCGCCCTCGTCTTCGCGGCCGTGCAGGCCGCCGGCGACCTGATCGACCTCTTCGGCGGCTTCCAGATGGCCAGCGCCTACGACCCGCTCAGCCAGAACCAGACGGCCGTGTTCGGCAAGCTCTACAACTGGACCGCCACCGCCCTGCTGGTGCTCTCCGGCGGGCACCTGCTGGTGCTCAAAGGGTTCCTGCGCACCTACGAGGTGCTGCCGCTGGACGCCGGGCTGTCGCTGTCCACCGTCGCGGCCGTGTTCACCACCGGCATCGGGCAGCTCATGCTCTCCGCCCTGCAGATCGCCGCGCCCCTGGTCGCCGTGCTCTTCGTCGCCGACGTCGGCCTGGGCCTGCTCTCGCGCGTCGCCCCCGCGCTCAACGTCTTCGCCATGAGCTTCCCGCTGAAGATCCTGATCACCCTGACCCTGGGCGGCTTCGCCCTGGCCGTCCTGCCCAGCGTCGTGGACACCTCCGCCGGGACGATGGCCGAGACGGTCGTGCGGCTGGTGGGCGGCGGCGCGTGAGCGGGGAGAAGACCGAGAAGCCGACTCCGAAGCGCCTCAAGGAGGCGCGCCAGGAGGGCAACATCCCGCAGTCGCGGGACGTGGCCGCGTGGCTGTGCACCGCCGCCGGCGCGCTGCTGGTGCCCCGCACCATCGAGGCGGGTGGCACCGCCGGCCGCCAGGCGCTGGCCCGCGTGGCGGAGGTGGCCGCCGACCCCGAACCCGGCCGCGCCCCGGCCGCCCTGGCCGCCGCCTTCGGCGCCCTGCCGGGCGTGCTGGGGCCCCTGCTCGTCGTCACCGTGCTCGCCGTCGTGCTCTCCGGCGCCGCGCAGGGCACCCTGCGGCCGGCCACCAAGAAGCTCAAGCCCAGCTTCAAGGCGCTCAACCCCGTCAACGGCCTCAAGCAGCACTGGGGCCCGCAGGCGCTGTGGGAGGGCACCAAGTCGCTGCTGAAGACGCTGCTCATCGGCGGCGCCCTGTGGGTCGTCGCGAAGGGCCTGGCCCCGAAGCTCGTCGGCCAGGGGGTGCTGCCGCTGTCGTCGGTGCTCTCGGCGACAGGTTCGGCGATCGCCTCCATGCTGGTCGTCACGATCCTCGTCGGCCTCGTCATCGCCGCCGCCGACTACGCCATGAGCCGCCGCAGGGTCATGAAGAAGCTGCGGATGAGCAAGCAGGACATCAAGCAGGAGCACAAGAACGCCGAGGGCGACCCGCTGCTCAAGGGCGCGATCCGCTCCAAGCAGATGGCCATGTCCCGCAACCGCATGATGGCCGACGTCGCCAACGCCGACGTCGTCGTCGTCAACCCCACCCACATCGCCGTCGCCCTGCGCTACGAGCCCGGCAGCGGCGCGCCCAAGGTCGTCGCCAAGGGCGCCGGCGCGATCGCCACGAAGATCCGCGAGAAGGCGAAGGAGAACGACGTCCCCCTGGTCAAGGACGTCGAGCTGGCCCGCTCCATGTACAAGAGCGTCAAGGTCGGCCAGGAGATCCCCGCCGAGCTGTTCGCCGCGGTCGCCAAGGTCCTGGCGTTCGTCATGAACCTGCGCACCCGCGGGGCGACGACGCCCCTCGGCGAAGCCCACACCCTGCCCGCCTGACCCCGGCGGGCGCTCAAGCCCCGGGCCGGAGCTGCCGAAGAGGCAGTAGCCAGGACGGCGCAGCAGGGCCACGGACGGGCCGCTGGACGAGGGAACCCGACAGGGTGACCAGGACGACAGGCGGTGCAGTGCGTTTTCGCAACCTCACGCAGATGGCGGTGCCCGTGGGCGTCGTCGGCATCATCCTGCTGCTCATCGTGCCCTTGCCGGCCCCGGTGCTCGACATGCTCATCGCCACGAACATCGTCTGCTCGCTCATCGCGCTGCTGACCTGCATGTTCGTGAAGCGGCCGCTGGACTTCTCGGTCTTCCCCGCGCTCATCCTGGTGCTGACCCTGTTCCGCCTGGGCCTGAACGTGGCGACGACGCGCCTGGTGCTCTCGAACGGCTACGCCGGCAAGGTCATCGAGGCCTTCGGCCACTTCGTGATCTCCGGCTCGCTCGTCATCGGCCTGGTGATCTTCCTGATCCTGGTCGTCATCCAGTTCGTCGTCATCACCAAGGGCGCTGAGCGCGTCGCCGAGGTCGGTGCGCGCTTCACCCTCGACGCGATGCCCGGCAAGCAGATGGCCATCGACGCCGACCTCAACGCCGGCCTGATCGACGAGGACGAGGCCCGCCGCCGTCGCAGCGACGTCACCGCGGAAGCCGACTTCTACGGCGCCATGGACGGTGGCACGAAGTTCGTCAAGGGCGACGCCATCGCCGGCATCATCATCGTGCTGATCAACCTCATCGGCGGCTTCGCCATCGGCATGGTCCAGCACGGGCTCGGCCCGGCCGAGTCGATCCAGCAGTACGCGCTGCTCAGCATCGGCGACGGCCTGGCCTCGCAGCTGCCCGCGCTGCTGCTCAGCGTCGGCACCGGCCTCATCGTCACCCGCTCCACCGGTGCCGGCTCCGGCGACATGGGTTCGCAGGCCATCGAGCAGCTCGGTCAGCAGAAGCTCGTGCTGCACATCGCCGGCGCCGCCGCGATCGTGCTCGGGCTCATCCCCGCCATGCCCAAGCTGCCCTTCCTCGTCGTGGCCGTCCTGTGCTTCGTGGCCGGCAGCCGCATCGGCAAGCGCGAGGCCGCCGACGCCAAGGCCGTCGAGCTCGCCGAGATGGCACCCGCTCCGCTCAACCCGAACGAGGCCGCGGAGTCCTTGATGGAGGAGATGCGCGTCGATCCGCTGGAGGTCGTCCTCGCCCCCGACCTGGTGGACCTCGTGGACACCTCCGGCGGCGGCGACCTGCTGGAGCGGGTGCGCGCCCTGCGCCGCAAGATCGCCCTGGAGATGGGCCTGGTCGTGCCGCCGGTGCGCACCCGCGACTCCCTCGACCTGCCGATGTCCACCTACGCGGTGCGCATCTCCGGGGTCGAGGTGGCCCGCGGCACCGCCCCGCCCGGCCAGGTGCTCGCCCTGGGCGACAACCTCGACGGCCTGCCCGGCCGCGCCACCGTGGAGCCGGTGTTCGGCCTGAACGGCAAGTGGATCCCCGCCGAGCTGCGCCACCAGGCCCAGCTGATGGGCGCCACCGTCGTGGACCGCGCCAGCGTCCTGATCACCCACCTCGGTGAGCTCGTGCGCACCCACGCCCCGCGCCTGCTGGGCCGCGAGGACGTGCGCTCGCTGGTGGAGGCGCTCAAGCGCACCCACCCGGTCGTCGTGGACGAGCTGACGCCCAGCGTGCTGACGCTGGGGGAGGTGCAGCGCGTCCTGCAGGCCCTGCTGGAGGAGGCGGTGCCGATCCGCGACCTGGCGCGCGTCTTCGAAGCCCTGAGCCTGAAGGCGAAGCAGGGCTCGGACCTCGACGGCCTCGTGGAGGCGTCCCGCGCCGCGCTCGGGCCGGCCGTGGCGGCGGTGCACGAGCAGGACGGCGTCCTGCACGTCATCACGCTGGACCCGGTGCTGGAGCACACCCTGGCCGAGGCCCTGCGCCCCGGCGAGCACGGCGCGAGCCTGGCCCTGGACGCGGTCACCGCGGAGCACCTCGTGACGGCCTCAAGTTCCTGCCTGGAACGTGCCGAACAGCAGGGCATCTCCGCCGTGCTGGTGTGCGCGCCGCCCCTGCGGGCCCCGCTGCGCCGGCTCCTGAAGGTGGCCGTCGGCCGCCTGCACGTCCTGTCCTACGACGACGTCAGCAACCACCCCCGGATCGAGACGGTTGGATCGGTGAGCGGTGTCCACGCACTTGCTTCTTGAGGGCCCCGACCTGCAGGACCTCCTGGCCCAGGTCCGCGAAACCCACGGTGACGCCGCCCGCGTCGTCCGCGCCGAGCGCATCCGCTCCGGAGGCGTCGCCGGATTCTTCAGCAAGGAGCGCTACGAAGTGACGGTCGAGATGCAGAGCGACGGCGCCACCGGCGACCGGACCCCCGAACCCGCCGCCCGGGAGAGCGCCCAGGACGCGGCGCCCGACTTCGAGGCCCTGCTGGCCGCCGCGGACCGCGCCGAGGCCCGGGCCGCCGAGGTCGCCGGGGCTGACGAGGCTGCTGAGGCGGAAGCGGCGGCCCAGCCCGCCCCCGCCGGCCGGCACGCCGCCACCTCGCCCGAACAGGCCCTTCAGCCGGCACCCGCACCTGCCGATGACTTCGAAGAGGCCCGGCAGGGCCTCGTGCAGATGCTCCAGGCCTCCGGTGCCGTGAGCAGCGCCCGCGCCGCGGGGCTGCTGGGCACCGACGGCCCGGGCTCCGCCGGGGACACCGGCGAGGCCGGGTCCGAGGTCGTCGAGGAGGTCGACCTGGCCGCCGCGCTCGCCGAGGCGGCCCGACGCGAGGAGGAACGCCGACTGGACGCCGAGCGGGCCGAGGCCGAGCGCCTGGAGGCCGAGCGGATCGAGGCCGAGCGCCTGGAGGCCGAGCGGATCGAGGCCGAGCGCCTGGAGGCCGAGCGGATCGAGGCCGAGCGCCTGGAGGCCGAGCGGATCGAGGCCGAGCGCCTGGAGGCGCAGCGCCGGGAGACCGAGCGCAGGGAAGCGGAACGCGGTGAGGTGGCCCGTCGCGAGGCGGAGCAGCTGGAGGCGGAGCGGCGAGAGGCCGCCCGTGCGGAAGCGGAGCGTCGGGAGGCGGAGCGCGTGCAGCAGGAACGTGTGGTGGCGGAGCGCCGGGAGGCGGCCGTGCGCCGCGAGGAGCAGGTGCGCGAGGAGGAGCGCCGAGAGGCCGCGCGCCGCGAGGTCCGCCGCCGCCAGGCCGAGCGCGTCGAGCGCGCCGCGGTGCCGGCGCAGGCCCCCGAGCGCAGCCTCGGCGACCTGCTCGCCGCCGCGGACGCCGCGGACGGCGCCGACCGCCTGCAGGCGATGCTCTCGGCCGGCCGCGGGACCGCCGCCGGCCGACGCCGCCCCGAGGCCGTCCAGCGCCCGCTGCAGCCGCACCGGCCCATCTCGACCGAGGGCGCGGGGTTCGCGGCCACGATGGCGGCCGTGCGGCCCCTCGGGACGTCCGAGCGCACCACGGGACCGAACGTGACCTCTGATGTACGCTCGGTCACTAGGCAGTCGCCGCGTCCCACGGGGACCCGACCGGGCCGGCCGGCTGCCGCAGCAGGCGCCGACGCCCCGTTCGGCGGCCTGCCCGCTCGCACCACGGAGGTTCGCGTGACTCCCGACCAGTTCGGTGCCGCCAACGGCGTCACGGCCCCGCGCCGCCTGGAGCGGGGCGAGGATCAGCAGGCTCCCCTGCGCGCGGAGGGGCCCGAGGTGCGCCGCGGGGCGCCCCGCCGCCCGGAGCTGCGCCGCCCGGCGCCGGTGGAGGACCACTTCGGCGACCGCTTCGCCGACGAGGACGAGGCCGCCTTCGCCGCCGGGCCCGGCTACGCCGACGACGAGCACGAGGCGCCGTTCGAGCCCGCGGGGGAGCGCCGTGCGGCCTTCCCGTACGCGGTGCCGAACGGGTACGCGGAGCCTCGCGGGGAGCGCGGCGACGAGCCGCGCCACGAGGCGCGGGTGCAGCAGGCGCCCGAGCGCATGCACAGCGTGGCCGGCGAGCGCGCCGCCCACGACGGGGACGACAACGAGGCAGCTGACATGGACCTGACTTACCGTGATTCTGTGACCACCTACAGCGACCGCCCGGCGGCACGCGCGCCGTACCGCGAGCCCCACGACTCCAGCGACGTCCTGCGCCTGGCCCGCGAGATCGAGGTCCCGGTGCCGCTGCGCGTCGGTTCCGGCGAGCTCGTCGTGGTCGTCGGCGAGGCCGACGCCGTCGTGGCCGCCGCGCTGCTGGTGGCCGACGAGGTCGGCTCCGAGGCGCCGCTGGTCCTGGGCCGCGCCGACGTGCAGAACACTGTGACCGCCGACGAGCTGCCGGCCCGCCAGGAGCAGGCGCGCCGCTGGAGCGCCCCGCTGACCGTGGCGGTCCCGGCCCGCCCGACCGGTGCCGACGCCGAGCGCGCCGCCCGCCTGGCCGCCGAGATCGGCGCCTCCGCCGTCGTCGTCTGCGTGGACGCCACCCGCCGCAGCCACGCCGTGGCCGCGCAGCTGCGCGCCTTGGAGAACGCCGGTGTGCCGGCCCGCCGCCTCGCGGTGCACCGCGCGGCCGAGAGCCCCGACCCCCTCGACGTGCTGTCGCTCGACGTCCCCGTCGGCTTCCTGGACGGGCGGCCGGCCACCTCCGGCGCCTGGGCGGGTCTGCTGCTCGACGCGACGTCCGAGCACGGCGGCGCGGCGCGCTGACCCCGTGGCCAGGCGGACGACCGCCGAGGTGGTGAACACCGCCTCCCCGGCGCAGTGGCCCGCGGTCAACGGCCGGGTGCGCGTGCAGGTGCAGCTGCCCGACGCCCTCGGCGGCGAGCTGCTCGACCTGCCCACCCGCGTCGAGGACACCGGTCTGGGGCGGCTCGTGGTGGCCGCCCCCGGCTTCACCGGTGACCTGCACGTGGTGGCCCCCGGCCTGCCGGTGACCGTCACCTGGGCCAGCCAGCGGGGCCAGCTGCGCCAGGACTTCCTGATCGCCGAGGTCGTGCGGCGCCGGGTGCCCTCGTGGGACCTCGCCCCGTGCGGCGAGGTGACGGTACAGCAGCGGCGCCGCTTCGTGCGGGTCCCCGTGACCGGGAGCCTGCGCCTGCACGCCGTGCCGGGCGAGCCGCGCCGGGCCGGCGACCAGGACGCCGGCGCGGCCGCCGAGCCGGCCGTGACGGCCGCCTTCGTCGACCTCAGCGAGGGCGGTGCGTGCGTGCGGGTGCGCCGGGGCAGCTGGCTGTCCCCGGGCCGCGTGGTCCGCACCGTCTTCGAGGTCGCCGGCGGGCCGGTCGACCAGCTCGCCGACGTGGTCCGGCTCGTCCCGGACCCGGCGGGCACCGGGGAGCACGACGACCTCGTGCTCGCCTTCGTGGAACCCGTCACGGCGGCCGACCGCCTGCGCCGCCACGTCATGCAGGAGCAGATCCGCAACCGCCGCCGGGAGGAACCGTGACAGCCCTCGTCATCGTCGCCAGCCTGCTGATGGCCGGCCCCTCGGTCGTCTCGGCCCTGAGCGGGACCGGCAGCGTGGACACCGCGCTGCTGCACCTGGTCCTGGCGCTGCTGGTGTCCTCGATCGCCGCCCGCGCGGTGCGCTCGCTGGTGCTGCGCTACCAGGACTCCGTCGAGGCGGCCGCCGACGCGGCCGTCGCGACCGAGGGGGAGGCACCGCACCCGGCCCGCCGGCGCGAGGACGCCTGAGGGCCGGTCCCGCACCGCTGCGCGACGCCCGTCCCCCCGCGCGGGGCGGGCGTCGCGGCGTTCCCGGAGCCGTTGCGCACCCACGGGCGGGGGAGTCACGCGCAGAGAAGGGGGCGCGACGGATCGTCACCTATGCTGGCTCCATGCTCGTCCTGACGCGCAAGGCCGGAGAATCCGTCGTCATCGGTGACGAGGTCGTCGTGCGCGTCCTGGAGGTGCGAGGTGACGTCGTCCGCGTCGGCATCGAAGCCCCCCGCGAGGTGCAGGTGCACCGGCAGGAGGTGTACGACGCCGTGCGCGAGGCCAACCTGGCGTCCGCCTCGGCCAGCGAGGAGGCCGTCAGCGCGCTGCAGGACCTGGTGCGCCGCACCGGCGCCTGAGGCGGCGCGGCACGTCCGGGGGCGGGAGCCGGGCGCTGTGGTGCAGATCACCCGTTCAGGGTGGATCCACGGCCCTGCCCGGTGCCCCGCACGGCTCCGCTCTCCTAGAATCCCTTCACCGGCCGGCACAGCCCGGCCGGGAACGATCCGCCACCCGCAGGTGTGAGGACAGTGCTGTCCGCGGCTCGAGAACAGCGGACCGGCGTGCTGCGCCGGTCACCGTCCGAGACCAGGAGGTACGAGATGGACCAGACCACCCCCGTGCAGGACAACGAGGTCGTCGACGTCCGCGACGTGATCGACCTGACCACCGTCGCCAACCCGCGCCGCGTGCGCCTCTGACGTCGCGCCACCCTCGCCGAGGCCGGTCCCGCACCCGCGGGGCCGGCCTCGTGCGCGTCGCGGCCACCGCCCGACAGCCCACGACGGCCCCGCGCGGGCTCAGGCGTCGCGCAGCAGCCCCGCCCGGTGCCAGCGGTGCATCAGCTCGAAGCCGTTGTCCCCGCTCACCCACGGCACCCGCGAGTCCTGCGGCGCCGACCGCGCCGTCAGCGGGCGCCCGCCGGCCAGCAGCTGCTCCGCCGGGGTCAGCCGCCGGATCGCCACCCCCGCCACCCGCTCGGGCGCCGCGGCGACGAACTCCGCGTACAGCTCGGGGTCGTGCTGGCCGTCGTCGCCCACCAGCAGCCACGTCACCTGCGGCAGCTCGCGGGCCAGGCGGGCCAGGCTGCCGCGCTTGTGGGCGCTGCCGTCGCGGAACCAGCCGGTGTTCGTCGGCCCCCAGTCCGTCAGCAGCAGCGGCCCCTCCGGGTAGCCGGAGCGGCGCAGGAAGCGCGTCAGCGTCGGCGCCACGTTCCACGCACCCGTCGACAGGTACAGCACCGGTGAACCGGGGTTCTCCGCGACGAACTGCCGGTACATCTCGGCCATGCCGTTGACCGGTACGCGGGCCTTCTCGTTGAGCACGAAGCTGTTGTAGGCCGCCAGCAGCGGGCGCGGCAGGCGGGTGACGACGACGGTGTCGTCGATGTCGGACAGCAGCCCCAGCTGCGGCTGCGGTCCCACGACCACCACCCGGGATGTGCCGTGGTGCTCGCGCAGGGCCTCCGGGGCCCGTTCCGCACCGCCCTCGGTGTCGTCGTCGACGCGTTCGAGGACCTCCTCCAGGGCCTGCTCGTCCACCTCGTGGTCCGGTCCCACGGTCAGGGTGATCGGGTGCTCGCCCGGCGGCAGGTCCACCTCGACGACCTCGTCCAGGTAGCCGCCGCGGTCGGTGCGCAGCTGCACGCGGCGCCCGCCCAGCTGCACGGTCACCTCCACACCGGCCACCGGGACGGTCAGGAAGTTGCGCCAGCCGCGCACGCTGCGCGCGGCTTCGCGCTCCAGGTCCGCCGCGTCGTCCTCGCGCCCCAGCAGGACCCTGCCCAGCACCCGCACCCAGCCGGGCCCGCCGTAGCAGGGGTACGCCACCGCGCGGGCGTGGTAGCCGCGCCGGCGCAACCCGGAACCGACGACGCCCTTGACGGCGTCCTCCACGCGGGCCGCGCGGTGCAGGCCGTGCTCGCCGGGCCGCGGCGTCAGGTCCAAGCCCCGCAGCTCCTCCAGGTCGCGCAGCGCCTCCTCGCGCCGCCGCACCCGGGCACCGCCCGTCGTCGTCCCCCGCGTGATCACGGGGTCCACGCTAACGGGGCTCGAACCCCGCGGCGAGGCGGCGGAAACCCTCGGCCAGCGGCACGCGCGGCTCCCAGCGCAGCGCCTGGCGCGTGCGGCGCTGCTCGAACCAGTGCGCGGTGGACAGCTGCTCGGCCAGGAACCGCGTCATCGGCGGCTCGTCGGCCACCCGCAGGCGCGTCCAGACGCGCTCCACGACGCTGCCGGCGACCTTCGCCACCGCCGACGGCACCCGCCTGGTCGGCGCCGGCACGCCGGCCGCCTCGCAGATGCTCGCCAGCCACTCCGCCACCGTGCGCGGCTCGCCGTTGGTGACCACGAACGCCTGCCCGTGCACGTCCTCGGCGCGGTCCAGCGCCGCGACCAGCGCGTCCACGGCGTTGTCGACGTACGTGGTGTCGATCAGCGCCGTGCCGTCGTCCAGCAGCGGCAGGCGCCCGGCCCGCGCCCGGTCCGCGATGCGCTGCACCAGCTGCGTGTCGCCCGGGCCGATGACGATGTGCGGGCGCACGGCCACCACGGCGAAACCGGGGGAGTCCGCCGCCAGCGCCGCCAGCTCCGCCTGCGCCTTGGTGACCGCGTACGAGCCGTGCGCGGCGTCGGGGTCGGCGGGGGTGGTGCCCACGCCCACCAGCGCCGAGCCGCCGTGCGCCACCGACGGCGAGCTCACCATGACGAACCGGCGGGCCCCCGCGGCGCGGGCCGCTGCCAGCAGCCGCTCGGTGCCGCGCACGTTCGTCTCGACGTACTCCTCGTGCGGGCCGGTGATGGACACCTTCGCCGCCAGGTGCACCACCGCGTCCACGCCCTCGCAGGCGCGCTCCAGGGCCGCCGCGTCGCTGACGGAGCCCAGCACCTCCTGCACGCCGTCCAGGCCGGCGGGACGGCGCTGCAGCACGCGCACGTCGTCCCCGCGCCGGGCCAGGGCCAGGGCGGTCTCACGGCCCAGCATGCCGCTGGCACCGGTGACGAGGACCCTCACGACGACGCTCCCATCACAGCCTCCCGGCCTTCTCGCCGGCCAGGACCCGCTCCGCCCAGGCGGCGACGCGGACCCGGTCGATCTTGGAGTTGTGCCGCACGTCCGTCGGCAGGGCCGGCACGAGGAGCACCGCGGCCAGGCCGCGCCCGGTGGCCACGCGCACCGCCTCGGCCAGCGAGGGGGCAGCGACCGTGGTGCGCCGCACCGGGCCGGTCACGGCCTCCTCCGCCTCGGCGACGACGACGAGCTGACGCGCCTCGCGCGGCCCGACCCCGACCAGCGCCGCCCGCGCCACGCCGTCGACGGACTCCGCGCGCTGCTCCACCCCCACGGGGGTGACCACCTCGTCCGCGGTGACCACGACGTGCGCCAGGCGCCCCTCGACCCACACCCGTCCCGCGTCGTCGAGGTGCCCGACGTCGCCGGTGCGGTGCCAGCGCCCGGCGCCCAGCGCCCGTGCCAGCTCCGCCGAGGGCCGCACCCGCACGCTGTCGGCGTGCGTGGCCCACAGCTGGTCGTAGTGGTCCTTGACGTGCTCGCCGCCCACGACGACCTCACCGGTGACCCCCGGCTCACCGGAGACGTCCTCACCCGCGTGCCCGTCGGCGTCCAGGGGGGCGATGCCCACCACGACGCCCGGGACGGGCCGCCCGACGCAGATGCCCTCGCCCGCACCGGCCTCCAGGACGTCGGAGAGGCTGACGTCGGTGGCCGGCAGGACCTCGGTGGCCCCGTACGGGGTGCGGGGGTCGGCCAGCGGCATCAGCTCGCGCACGCGCTGCAGCAACGGCGTGGGCACCGGCGCACCGGCCGACAGCAGCACCCGCACGCCCGCCAGCGCCTCGCGCTGCCGCTCGTCGAGCGCGTCCGCGGTGGCCAGCACGTTGACGATCGCCGCGGGTGCCAGGAACGCCGAGGTGGCCCCGCCGGCGGCGACCGCGTCGGCCAGCGCCGCCGCGGTCAGGGTGGCCGGCTTGGTGACGTCCATCGCCGGCACCACGCAGGTGGCGCCCAGGGCGGGCCCGAAGAGGGCGAACGGCGCGAAGGCCGAGACCAGGGGCGAGCCGGGACCGGTGCGGATGACCGAGCCCATGGCCGTGGCCAGCCGGGACAGCTGCGCGTGGGTGTAGACGACGCCCTTGGCCGGCCCGGTGGAACCCGAGGTGAACAAGATCGCGCCCTCGGCGTCCGGACCCGGCTCGGGCGGCAGGCCCAGGCCGGCGGCCAGCCGGTTCTGCCCGCGCTCGGCCACCTCCAGCAGCGTCGCCGCGGCGCCGGTGGCGCGCAGCACGGCCCCGCCCACCGGTCCGGCGGCGATGCGCCGGCCCGGCCAGCGCAGCGCCCGCGCCGCGGCCAGCGCCTTCGGCACCCCGATCACCCAGTCCACACCGCTGCCGGTGACGGCGCGGGTCAGGCCCCGCACGCCCAGGCCGGCGTCCGCGACCACCGCGACGGCCCCCACCCGCAGCACCGCGTACAGCGCCGCGGTCAGGTCCGCGCCCGGCGGCACCAGCAGGGAGACCCGCTGCCCGGGCCGCACGCCCATCGCGTCCAGGCCCGCGGCCAGCTCGCGGGTGCGCCGCGCCAGCAGCGACCAGCGGATCGGGCGGGAGGAGCCGTCGGCGGCGACCTCCACGACCGCCGGCCCGTCGTCGCCGGAGCGCTCCTCCAGGGCCGCCCACAGCCGCGGCGGCGCGTGCTCGCCCCCGGACGCGTCCTGCGCGGCCCGCTCGGCGGGCGCGCCCTGCTCGACGGCGGCGCGCTCGCCCAGCCACCGCACCACCGCGGGGGCGAAGCGGGGGTCCTCCGGTGTCAGGTGGCTGGCCCCGGCCAGGCGGTGCACGTCGGCGTGCGGCAACCGGCGGCGCCAGTCCCGCAGGAAGCCCTCGCCGAAGACGGGGTCCCGCGGGCCCCACAGCACCAGCGCGGGCACGCCTGCCCCGCGCAGCCGCTTCACGCCCTCGCTGACCGCGTCCAGCGCGGGCCGGCTGGGGTGGTCGTGGCCCACGGGCACGTCCGCCACGAAGTCCTCGATGCCGGCGCGGTCGGGCGCCGAGCGGTACGGCGCCCGGTACGCGGCCCGCACGTCCGCCGGCAGGGCCGGCTTCGGCAGCGCCAGGGTCGTGCGCAGGAACGCCTCGGTGGTGCGCGTGACCAGCGGCAGCACGCCCGAGCGGGTCGCCAGGCGCAGCGCCCCGGGCGCCGGCGCGTCGGCGGGGTAGGAGGCGGCGGTGTTCGCCACCACCAGCCCGGCCAGGTGGCTGCCCGGCGAGGACGCGCGGTGGCGGCCCGCGCCGCTGCCGGCCCGCTCCAGCTCCGCCGCGGCCCAGCCGGTGACGACGATGCCGCCCCAGTCCTGCCCCACGGCCACCACCGGCCCGCTCAGCTCCAGCACGTCCAGCAGGTTCGACAGGTCGCCGATGCGCTGCGTCAGCGTGCGGTGCACGCCGGTGCGCTCGGAGTACCCCATCTCCAGCTGGTCCACCGCCACCACGCGCCACGGCACCGGGGCGGTCGAGGCCGCCGCGGCCAGGTGCCGCCACAGGTACGACCACGTGGGGTTGCCGTGCACGCACACCAGCGTCCCGGCGACGTCCCCGCCGCCGGGGGAGGCGTCCGGCGCGGTGTCCAGCAGGTGCCACGTCCGCAGCACCCCGGCGCTGTCGGGGGCCTGCACCAGCCGCGACCAGGACGGGTCCAGGCCCGGCAGCCCGGCGGGGGGCAGCGCCGCCGGGCGCAGCGGAGCGGTCACCACCGCCGGCGCCCCGGCACGGGCGGGAGGCACGGGGACGCGGTGCTCACCAGGCCAGCTCGAGCATCGCGGTGTTCAGCCCCGACCCCACGCCCATGGCGATCACCCGGTCGCCGCGGCTCAGCTCCGGAGCCGTGGCCGCCAGCGTCATCGGCAGCGAGATGGGCCCGACGTTGCCCCAGCGGGGGAAGGTCATCGGCACCTTCGCCGGGTCGACGCCGATGCGGTCCACCAGGGTCCGGGTGTGCACCTTGGAGATCTGGTGGATGACGAAGCGGTCGGCCTGCCGCCACCCCCACAGCCGGTCCCCGCCCTCGAAGGCGTCCGAGACGATCTCGATGCCCTCGTTGAGCATGAGCTTGGCGTCGGTGCGCATGTGGTTGGCGTCGCCGATGCACAGCTCGTGGTGGGCGGTGCCGGCGCGCGTCACGCCGCCCAGGACGCGGTGCGCCTCGGGGTGCTCGTCGGCGCGGCCGATGACGGCCGCGGCCGCGCCGCAGCCCAGCGTCATCGTCGCGAACTCGTTGAGGAAGTCCTTGCGGGTGATGCCCTCGCGCTGCAGCCGCGCGATCGTGCCCTCGTGCATGGAGCGCACGTCCTCGGCGCCCAGCACGACCGCGTAGCGGATCGCGCCGGCGTCGATCATCGCCGAGGCGACCTGCACGCCGTTCACCCACGCCAGGCAGGCGTTGGTGAGGTCGAAGTTCATCGCCGACGCCGGCAGGTCCATCCCGTGGTGCACGGCGGTGGCGATGGCCGGCTCCAGGTGCGGGCGCGTGACGGTCGTGCTGATGACCAGCCCGACGTCCTTGGCGTCCACCCCGGCCTCGGACAGGGCCTTGACGCCGCACTCCGCGGCGACGTCGGCGGCGTTCTGGCCCTCGGCCCACCACCGGCGCTCGCTGACGCCGGCGACCTTCTCCAGCAGGCCGGGCTGCATGCGCAGCCGCTGCAGCGTCGGGGCCAGCACGTCGTCGAAGTACGACGACGGCACGACCACCGGCGCCTCGACGTGCGACACCGACAGCAGGGCCGCGTTGGCCGGACGGAAGGTCGAATTGCCCAGCGCGTCCCCGCCGGTGGTGTCGTTCAAGGGCTTCCCCACATTCTCGGTCCTGCGCCGCCCGGTGGGCAGGCGCCTCGGTCCCCGCGGGGACCGGCCGGCGCGGCTGTCGCGGCGAGGGATCAGGTTAACCGTCCTGCGCGGTCGCGCCTCCCGAGGTGGCCCTCCCGGGGGTGCGGGGCCCCGAGCGGGGTGGGTCGCGCGGTGCTCGGCGCCCTCCGGCGCCGTGCTACGGTTTTCCTCGTCCTGAGCGCGCCGAGAGGTGCGCGCGGACCACTCGTCCGGGTGGCGGAATAGGCAGACGCGCTAGCTTGAGGTGCTAGTCCTCGTATAGAGGGTGGGGGTTCAAGTCCCCCCTCGGACACTCGTTGAGACAGCGACGAGATCGGCCCCGACCAGCATTCGTGCAGGTCGGGGCCTTTCCCGTGCCTGCGTCCCCGCCGGTGCCGAGCGGTGGGTGCTGGCCGGGGTGCGCGCGTCGGTCAGGCGCGGCAGGAGCAGGGTGCCGCGCCCGGCCCGCTCGGCCTCGACGGCGTCGAGCACCTCGCTCCAGCTGGACCAGTCCAGGTGCGCTCCGGGCAGGTGCTCGTTGTAGCCGGTGCGGTAGTACACGTGCGTCCAGCTCGGGGCGGCGAAGGTGCCGACCACCTCGGGCTTGTCGTCGACGAGCACGTCGCCGGCGACCAGGGTCTTGTCCCGGGTCACGATCACGCGTTCCGTCCAGTGCCGTCCCAGGTGCTCCTCGACCCACTCGTACTTCTCCCGCACGCAGTGCCGGTAGGCGCGCACCGGAGCGGTGCAGATGCGCACGTCGTGACCGGCGTCGAGCATCGCCTCCAGCGCGTCGCGGGCACCGGGCAGGGGGCGCAGCTCGCGGAAGAAGCCCTCCTGCGCGGGGACGGCGCGGATGCGCTCGTGCCAGTGCTCGGGGTAGCTGTCCTCGATCCAGTACGAGTCCGCCTGTGCGCGAGGCGCCAGCGGGGCGTCGGGGTGGGTGGCCGAGAAGCGGCGGTCGAAGCCGTCCCCGAAGTCCGCCAGCGTCTGGTCCTGGTCCACGAGGACGAGCACGAGCGGACCCCTCCCGAGGTGGTGGACGACGGCGGCGCCCGAGGGCGTCCGGGTGCTCATCGGCACGCGCGGAGCCGCTGTTGAGGCGCGTGGGCGGAGCGGGTGGGGCTGCCGGGGTGCCGCCGATAGGGTCGCCGACGTGATCCGACGCCGTACGGGGGAGCCCCTCGTGTCCCCGGCGACCACGCTGATCCGGGTGCAGCGGGCGGGGCGGGCCGCGGCCGTGCTCGCCGTCGCGGCCGGCGTGGTGCTCATGCTCCAGGGGCACTGGGGGCCCGGCGTGGTGGTGTGGCTGGCCGGTACCGCCGTGCTGAGCGCTGCCCGCAAGAGCCGCCGCGGGCTGGACGCGGCGCAGGAGTGGCCGCTGCCGCGGGTGCGCGAGGTCCTGGCCGCCGCCGGCGTCGCCGGGGCGGACCGGGTGGAGCAGGTCCGGCAGCTGCGCCGGGCCGACCGGCGCCTGAGCCTGCTGGACGCCGTCGCCCTGGTGGACCGGGTGGCCGAGGACGACGCGGCGCCCCGCGGGGAGGGCACCGGCTGAGCACGGTCGAAGGCGCTGGGGTGCCGGCGTCGTGCACCGCAGCCAGAGGTGGTGAGAGAACATCCGGTTATCGCGGCCAAAAAACCTCGAACAACACCAGGACCGTCGCAGCCGAGAGCACGAGATCGGGACCACCAGGAGCGGAACGCTCAGCCCTTCGCTGCCGCGCGGGTCAGCAGCAGCCGGCGCCCGCCGTCGACGAGGTGCCGCCGCAGGTCGTCGTCGGCGATCGCCGCGCAGGCGGGGTGGTTCAAGGGGCCGACGAGCCCGGCGAGGAACATCAGGGCGCTGACGCGCTGCGCCTCGTCGTGCCCGGGGCCGGCGATCAGGTCGGTCATCTCCTCGACGACCGCGCGCAGCCGCTCGTCCTTGCCGAGCAGTTCGCCGATGAACGGGTCCCCGGCGAGCACGACGTAGACCATGCGGGAGCGCACGACCACGTCGACGAGGCCGGTGATCAGCGCCTCGGTGCGCGCCCGCGGGCCGCGCCGGGCCCGGGCGGCCCCCACCACGCCGGTGAGGTCCTCGACGACGGGCGTCAGGACGCCCAGGACGATCTCGTCCTTCGTCCGGTAGTGCCAGTAGACCGCGGCCTTGGTCACCCCGAGGGCGTCGGCGATCATCTGCAGCGAGGTGCCGCTGACGCCGTGCTCGGCGAACAGGCGCAGCGCGGCCTCGTGCAGCCGTGCGCGCCCGGCGCCCGTGTGCCGCTCCTCGTGCGTGGTCGCCGTGGTCCTCCCGTCGCCCACCCGTGTCTCCTCCCCGCGTCGGCCCGCACCTCGGCCGTGCTGCCGACTGTAGTGCGCACGCCGCTGCGAGAACTAGCCGATCGGCAGGGTTGCACCTAGCCGATCGGCAGGTTTACCGTCGGGGCGCTCCGGGTCGACGGACCGGGAGGCACGGCCGTCGACGGCGCCGGCGTGCAGCCTCCGCCCCCACCGAGGAGTACCCGATGGCCACGCTGCTGCACCGACTGGGCAGGTTCAGCGCCCGCCGGCACCGGGTGGTGCTGGCCGTGTGGGCGGTGCTGCTCGCCACGATCGCGGCGCTGGCCCTGGGGCTGCCGCGCACCGCGGCGCAGGACACGAGCTTCTCCATCCCCGGCACCCAGGCCAGCGAGGGCCTGGACGTGGTGGCCGAGAAGTTCTCGGCGGCCGGCGCGGACGACGCCACCGCCACGGTGGTCTTCCAGGCGCCGCAGGGGCAGACGCTGACCGGGGCCAACGCCGAGGCGCTGCAGGGCCTGCTCGCCGAGGTGCGCGCGGTCGAGGGGGTCGTGTCGGTCTCGGACCCGCTGGACGCGCGGTCGCCGCGCGTGTCGGCCGACCAGAGCATCGCCGCGGCCACCGTGACCTTCGACGGCACCGTCGGGGACGTCTCCGAGGAGACCGCCGAGGCGTTCGCCGCGGTCACGGACCCGGCCGTCGAGGACGGCCTGGACGCCGCCGGGGGAGACGTGCGCGTCGAGGTCACCTCCCCCCTGGTGACCACCGAGGTCGGTCACACCAGCGAGGCCATCGGCGTGGCGGTCGCCTTCGTGGTCCTGGTGCTGACCTACGGCTCGCTGGCCGCGGCCGGGGCGAACCTGCTGACCGCCCTGGTCGGCGTCGGTGTCGGCGTCCTGGGCATCACCGCGCTGGGCAGGGTCGTCTCGCTGTCCTCCACCACCCCGGCCCTGGCCGGGATGCTGGGCCTGGCGGTCGGCATCGACTACGCGTTGTTCGTCTTCGCGCGCACCCGCTCCGAGCTGCGCACCGGCGCCCCCCTGATCCAGGCGATCGCCAAGGCCACCGGCACCGCCGGCACCGCCGTCGTCTTCGCCGGCACCACCGTGATCATCGCCCTGGTGTGCCTGGCGGTGGTGGACATCCCGTTCCTGACCCAGATGGGCCTGGCCGCCGCCGCCACCGTCGCGGTGGCCGTCCTGGTGGCGCTGACGGCCGTGCCGGCGTTCCTGGCCGTCCTCGGGACGCGACTGCTGCCGAAGGCGGAGCGCGGCCTGGACCCCGCCGAGCTGCGCGCGTCGGCCGCGGCCCACGCCCACGACGACGAGGACGCCGACGAGCGGGCCCTCGCCGGGCCCGGCGTGCTGGGCCGCTGGGCGCGCGGTGTCACCCGCCACCCGGTGCTCGCCCTGCTGGCGGCGGTGCTGGCCGTCGGCGTGGTCGCCGTCCCCGTGGCCTCCATGCGCACCGCGCTGCCCTCGGCCGAGAACGAGGACCCCGCCTCCTCCTCCCGGCAGGCCTACGACCTGCTGGTCGCCGGCTTCGGCGAGGGGGCGCAGGCCACCCTCGTCGTCGTCGTGGACGGCGAGGCCGGTGCGGACCCGCAGACCGTGGCTGCGGCCGCGGCCACGACCGCCGAGCGGATCCAGCGCCTGGACGACGTGGTGGCGCTGACCCCGGCGGTGCCCTCCGCCGACGGCAGCGCCCAGCTGATCACCGTCGTGCCCGCCAGCGGCCCGACCGACGAGGCCACCAGCGACCTGGTGCGCGCCATCCGCGACGCCACCGCGAGCACCGAGGGCGCTGAGGTGCTGGTCACCGGCCAGACCGCCCTGGACATCGACGTCACCGACGCCCTCGACGACGCCCTGCCCGTCTACATCACCGTCATCGTCGCGCTGGCCCTGCTGCTGCTGGTGATGCTCTTCCGCTCGCTGGCGGTGCCGCTGCTGGCCACCGTCGGCTTCCTGCTGTCCCTGGGAGCGTCGCTGGGCTCGGTCGTGGCGATCTACCAGTGGGGCTGGCTGGCCGACGTGTTCGCCGTGGCCCAGCCCGCGCCGCTGCTGAGCTTCATGCCCGTGCTCGTCGTCGGCATCCTCTTCGGGCTGGCGATGGACTACCAGATGTTCCTCGTCTCGGCGATCCACGAGAAGCACGCCCACGGCCTGGCCCCCGCGCGCGCCGTGCTGGCCGGTTTCCGCCAGTCCGCCCCGGTCGTGGTGGCCGCGGCGCTGATCATGAGCGGCGTCTTCATCGGCTTCGCCACCAGCGGCGACGCGATCATCGGCTCCATCGGCACCGCGCTGACCGTCGGCGTGCTGGTCGACGCCCTGGTGGTCCGCATGGTGATCATGCCGGCGGCGCTGACCCTGCTGGGCGAGCGGGCGTGGTGGATGCCGCGCTGGCTGCAGCGCGTCGTGCCGGACGTCGACGCCGAGGGCCGGGGGCTGGAGGACGCGCTCGCGCAGGACGACGGCGACGTCCCGGTGCGGGGGAGCGGGGAGGACGCGCCGGACGGGCGGGCCGAGGCGGTCGCCGGCGGCGCCGTCCCGCGCCCGCGCCACGACGCCGCCGCGTCCGCCCCGGCGGCGGTCGGCACCCCCGTGCAGGACGACCCCGGGGCGCTGGCCGTCAGCGGCACGCTCACGGGCGCCGGCGGCCTCCCGCTGGTCGGTGCCGTCCTCACCCTGACCGACCAGGTCGGCCGCCAGGTCGCCACCGCCGGCACCGACGAGCAGGGCCGGTACCACCTTCCGCTGCAGGTCGGCGGCACCTACCTGCTCATCGCGGCGGCCCCGGCCGCCAAGCCGGCCGCCGTCCTGGTCGCGGTGGCCGACGAGCCGGTGCACCGCGACGTGCGCCTGATCGGCACCGCCTCGGTGACCGGCTGGGTGCTCGCCGCGGGCGCGCCCGGTTCACCGCAGCCGGTGGAGGGCGCGGTGCTGACCCTGCTGGACGTGCGCGGCGAGGTCCTCGACACCACCCGCAGCGGCGCCGACGGGTTCTACCGGTTCCTCGACCTGCCGGGTGGGGACCACGTGCTGAGCGTGCTCAGCGACGTCCACCGCCCGCTGGCGCAGAACCTGCACGTACCCGACGGTGCGGCCCTGACCCACGACGTGCTGCTCAGCGACGGCGCGCGCCTGACCGGCACGGTCGTGACCGGTGACGGGCACCCCGTGCACGAGGCCCTGGCCACGCTGACCGACGCCGCCGGCACCGTCGTGGGCACCACCACCACCGCGGCCGACGGGACCTTCGCCTTCGACGACCTCACCGGCGGGCCCCACACCCTGACCGTCTCCGGCTACGCCCCCGTGGCCGTGGGCGTGCACGTCGACGAGGGCGGCGAGGTGCGCGCCGACGTGCGGCTGGGCGGTGCGGTGCGGGAGCAGCACGCGGGTGGCGCCGCGGGGGACGGCGCCGCGGGGGACGGGGTGCGGGAGGACCCGGCCCGCTGACCCGCCGGCGCGCGGCCCGCCGCGGCGGTGTCCGGGGGCGCTCCTAGGGTGGCGCCGACCGGCACCGGGGACCGGACGGGCGCGCGGGCGGACGCGCCGCGGCACCGGTGCGGAGGAGGGGGCGCGGGTGCGGCGGCTGGTCGTGGACGTGGCGCTGGCGGTCCTGGCGGCCGCGGCGGCGACCCTGCTGGGGCTGCAGCGCGCCGGGCTGTGGAGCACCTCCACCGCGGTGGTGGGCGCCCTCGTGGTCCTGTCCGCCGTGCTGGCCGTGGTCACCACGACGGTGCAGGCCGTGGTCCGCTGGCGGGCCGAGCGGCGCGCCGCACACCGCGACGTCCTGGACGACCTGCTGCACGCGGTGCTGTGGGGAGTCGTGGACGCCACCGGCCTGGACGCGCGCGACCTGGCGGTCGCCGCGTACCGGTTGCACCGGTCCGCCTGGCCGGGCCGCCCCGCCCGCCTGCTGCGCCTGCACCGCGTGCGCGCCGGGCGCCGCCCCGCCGCCTCGGGGACGACGTGGGCCCCCGGCAAGGGCGTGATCGGCCGCTGCGCGGCCGACGGCGAGGTCGTCGCCGTGGACCTGGCGGTGGCCGAGGCCGCCGTGGGGGACGTCGACGCCGCCGGGTGGCGGCGTCTGCCCGCAGCCGCCCGCCAGGGCCTCACCCTCGCCGAGCACCGCCGGCTGCGCGGCAAGTACGGCACCGTCGTGGCCGTGCCCCTCGTCGACGACACCGGCCCCGTCTCGGCCGTCGTGGGCTGCCTCGCCCTGGACGGCCCGGCGGGGTCGCTGCCGCAGCTGACCACCCCGGCCGTGCTGGGGCTGCTGGAGGCCACCGGTCGCGCCCTGCGCCGCCTGGAGGTCCCCGCCGCGCCGGCCGCCGTGCGCGCCGCGGCGGTGGGTGGGCGAGCGGACGCCGATCGGGCTGACGCCGGCCGGCGGGCGCTGCACGCGCAGCTGCGGCGCCTGGGCGTGGCCCCCCAGCGCGTCGAGGCGCTCACGGGCCGCGGGGAGGACCCCCGCCGCCCCGCGAGCTCGCCGTGAACGCGCCGGGTCCGGAGACGCCGCCACCCCCGGGCGCCGGGGCGCGCCGGGGGTGGCGGGTGGTCGTGCAGCGGTGCGGGTCTCAGTCGGCCAGCGGGGACGGCCCCAGCTCCGCCAGGAGCTCGCCCATCTTCCGGTACGCCTTGTTGCGGTAGTCGATGAGCGCGGCCAGCTTCTCCGGCTCCAGCTCCAGGAACCCCGAGCCGGTCTTGGTGCCGTACTTGCCCTCGGCGACCAGGTCGAGGAGGTTCTGCGGCGCCGACAGGCGCTCGCCGAAGTGGTCCTCGAGGACCTTGAAGCCCTTGGCGTACACGTCCAGGCCCGCCATGTCGGCGATCGCGAACGGCCCGAAGAACGGCAGCCGGAAACCGAACGTCGTGGAGACGATGGTGTCGACGTCGGCGGGGGTGGCCACGCCCTCCTCGACGACCGTCATGGCCTCCTTCAGCAGGACGTACTGCAGGCGGTTCAGCACGAACCCGGGCACGTCCTTGACCTGCGCACCCTTGCGGCCGGCGCGGGTGAGCAGCTCGTCGATGAGCGGCAGGACGGCCGGGTCGGTCGCCTCGCCCGTGACGAGCTCGACGCCCGGGATGAAGGGCGCCGGGTTGGAGAAGTGCACGGTCAGGAAGAGGGAGGCGTCCTCGAACGCCTCGGCGAGCACCTTGACCGGGATGGTGGAGGTGTTCGTGCCCACGATGGTGCCGGGGGTGACGGCCTTCTCGACGCGGGAGAGGACGTCCTTCTTGACGGCCGGGTCCTCGAAGACGGCCTCCTCGACGAAGTGGACGTCGGCGACGGCCTCCTCGATGGAGTCGGCGGGGTGGAACTTCTCCTTCAGCACCTCGGTGCTGCCGGGTGCGAACAGGCCCTGCCCCTCGAAGAGCTCGGACTCCTTGATCAGGCGCTCGTAGTTGCGCTGGGTCGACTCCTTGTCGGCGTCGGCCAGCCAGACGTCGTTGCCGGCCAGGGCCAGCGACTGGGCGATGCCGCCGCCCATGTAGCCGGTGCCGATCTGGGCGACTCGGGTGATCTTGTCGGTGCGGGGTGCGGTGGGCACGGTGTTCTCCGGTCGTGAGTGGTGGGTGGCCGCAGGGGCTGCACCCGACCCCGCCGGGGCGGGGTCAGGTGCGGTCGCCGGTCTGCGGGCCGGGGACGTGGTCGGCGGTCCCGCGCAGTTCGGCGATCTCGTGGACCACCGCGCGGAAGTTGGCGACGTCGTGGGCGAAGCGCCCCAGGAACAGGCCGTCGACGCCGTCGGCGACCTGGGTGAACAGGCCCGGCCCGGCGCTGCCGCCGTACAGGACGCGGGTGGTGCCGGTGCGGTGCGACAGGGCGTCGCGCAGCCGGGTGGTGACGCCGACGACGTGCTCGGCCGGCGCCGGCTCGGTCTGCCCGATGGCCCAGTTGGGTTCGTAGCCGATCGCGACCTCGGCGTCCCCGGGCACGTCCTCCAGGGCCGCGAGGACCTGGCTGATCGTGGTGCGGGCGGCGTCCTCGACGTCGATGCGCACGTTCTCGCCGATGCAGATCAGCGGGACCAGGCCGTTGCGCGCCGCCGCCGCCGCCTTGCGGGCGGTCACGATGTCGTCCTCGGCGAACATGCGACGGCGCTCGGCGTGACCGATCTCCACGAAGCGGGCACCGGCCTCGCGCAGCGCAGCGGGGGAGACCTCACCGGTCAGCGCCCCGAAGTCCTCCCACGAGGCGTCCTGCGCCCCCACGGCCACGGGGGTGCCGCGCAGCAGGTCCACGGCCGTGGTGATGTTGAGGAAGTCGGGGATGACGAAGGCGTCCACGCCGCTCGCCGCGACGTCAGGGCCGAGGGCCGCGAGGTCGGCGAGGTAGCTGCGCGTGCGGGCCAGCGAGAAGTACATCTTGAGGCTGACCCCGACGAGCGGGCGTGGACGGCTGGTCATGGTGCGTGCTCTCCGGTGGTGTGCGGCGGTCTCAGCAGGAGGCGACCGTATCGGCCTCGGTCGCGTCCGACGCGTCGGCGTCGGTCTCGTACCCGCAGATCGCGTCGACCTTGGCCTTGGAGGCGCTGGAGGGGTCGAAGACGTAGCCGAGGAACTCCTTGGCCAGGCGGCGGGCGAGCTCCTTGCCGATCACGCGCTCGCCCAGGGTCAGGACCTGCGCGTCGTTGGAGAGCACCAGGCGCTCCACGGAGAAGGAGTCGTGCGCGGTGGAGGCGCGGATGCCCTTGACCTTGTTCGCGGCGATGGCCACGCCCATGCCGGTGCCGCACACGAAGATGCCGCGGTCGGCCTCCCCGGCGGCGATCTTGCGGGCGCCGGCCACGGCCACGTGCGGGTAGGCGGTGTCCTCGTCGCCGTTGATGCCGACGTCGATGACCTCCTTCACGCGCGGGTCCTTGAGCAGGTCGGCCTTGATGGCGTCCTTGTAGGACAGCCCGGCCTCGTCGGCGGCCACGACGACACGCCACTGCGGGGTCTGGGAGGTCTCGGTCACGGTGCTCTCCTCGGGTCCTGGGGATCGGTGCTCTCGCGCTCGGTGTCCACGGTGTTCAACACCCGCGGCGCCGGGGTGTTCCTGGTGATCACGCCTGGACGGGCTCGGTGCGGCCGTGGGCGCGGTGCAGCTGCGGGACCTTCAGGAAGCTGACCATCACGAACGCGCAGGCGTACAGCCCGACGAACGCCCAGACCACGGCCACGTCGCTGCCGCCGAGGCCGTAGACCAGCGCCACGACGCCGGAGCCGAGGAACGTGGCACCGCCGGCGGCGGTGGTGTACATGGCCATCGCGGCGCCCTTGTGGTCGGGGGCCAGCGCGGGCATGATCGCGCCCATCGGGACGAACCCGGCGAGCAGCATCCCGAAGAGGCACCCGGCGAGCACCGACAGGACGTAGCCCCAGTCGCTGCCGGCGGGCACCAGCTGCGGGACGTACCACCACAGCAGCAGGCCGCAGGCGGAACCGACGATGCCGAACCACTTCACGGTGCGCTGCCAGCCGATCCTGTCGCCGAGGGCGCCGAAGGCGGCGTTGACGAAGATGTTCGTGGCGTACACGCAGACGGTCATGATCAGCCAGCGGGACTGGCCCCAGCCGCGCTGGTCGGCGATGACCGCCGGCAGCACGATGAACATGCCGAACTCCGGCGCCGTGTTGATGAGCCGCACGAGGAAACCCATGGCGATCTTCGGGCGGGTGAAGGTGAGCCGGAGGCCGGAGGTCAGCACCTGGCCGGTGCTCTCCCCCGCCGGGGCGATGCGGCGGCTGCCGCGCGGGTCGCGCACGCCGAACCAGGCGATGAGGAAGCCGGCCACGACGAGGGCGATGGAGGCGATCATCGCACCCGTCTCGCCCGTGGTGCCGCCTCCGAACACGGGGATCGCGCCGACCGCGAACAGTGAACCCAGCGTGGGCAGGCCACCGGTGAAGGCGACGTAGAACCAGCCGACCGCGGCGCCGTTGCGCTCCACGGACGTGGTGATGTTCACCCACACCAGGAAGGCGAAGGCGAACAGCGGGAAGCCGAAGCCGCGCAGGGTGTAGGCGACCGCGGTGAGCGCGAAGCTGTCGATCTGGAGGCCCAGGAGGAAGAGGACCTCGAACACGATCCAGACCGCGAAGCCCAGCGCCATGACGCGGCGCGGCCCGACGAGGTCCGACAGGGCTCCGGAGACGTAGCTGGCGACGAGCACCGAGAGGCTGTAGGCGGTGATGATGCCCGCGACGGTGGCCTCGGGGGACCCCAGCACCTCCACCAGGTGGGGGGTGAGGAAGTTCGACTCCACGCCGTTGCCGGTCATGAAGACCAGCACGGCGAGGAAGCCCCACTTCAGGACGGGCGGGATGCCGAGCCGCTCCAGGCGGCCCTCGGGAACCGTGCGGTTCGCCGTGGCGGCGCCTCCGGCGTCGCCGTGGGGCGGGAGGGTGGTCACGACGTTCTCTCTTCCTCGAGACGGTCAAGGGTCGTGCGGTGGGCAGGGCGCGGTCCGGTCCCGCGGCGGGTGCCGCGGGACCGGTACCGCTACGGGAGTTCGGTCAGAGGTTGTCGGCGATGGTGCGGGTCACCAGCGCCAGCGAGATCGCGCCGGCGTCCGGGTGACCCAGCGACCGCTCGGCCAGCGGACGGGCCCGCCCGATCTGCGGGCGCAGGTCCTTGGTGGCCTGCGCCGCCTCGCTCGAAGCCTGCGCCGCCGCGGCCCAGGCGCTCTTCAGATCGTCGCCGGCACCGACGCGCTCGGCGAGCTTCTCGGCGAAGGGCACCTGGGCATCCAGCATCGTCTTGTTGCCCACCCGGGCCCCGGCCAAGCGCTGCACGGCCTCGACCGAGGCGGTGGCGCCGGCGGCGACCTGTTCGGGCGTGGGAGCGCCCGCATCGCCGAGCTGGTCGGCGAAGGCGTGCAGCAGCACGCCCCAGATGACGCCGGAGGTGCCGCCGGCCCGGTCGGCCCACGCCCCGCCGGCCGCGGCCAGCGTCGAGGCCGCCCCGGCCCCGGCGTCCGCCGCCTGCCGGGCCGCGGCCGCCGCAGCGAGCGAGCCGTTGACCATGCCGGTGCCGTGGTCGCCGTCACCGGCGATCGCGTCGATGCGGCCCAGCTCGTCCTCCGCCTCGGCGAGCGCGACGCGCACGGCCTCGATGAGCGCGGCCACCTTCTGGCCGGCCTGCTGCGCGGCCTCGGGGGTGCCGGAGTAGTCGGCGACCTCGTCCTCGGGCGCCTGGAACGCCGGGGCGGGGGTGGTCTCGATGACCGGGCCGACGCTGAGGGCGGGCGCCTGCGCCGGCGCGGTCCACAACCGCTCCAGCTCCTCATCCAGCCACGTGACCGTCAGCGAGGCACCGGCCATGTCCAAGGACGTGACCAGCTCCCCGACCTGCGGGGCGACGATCTCGTACCCGGCCTCGCGCAGCCTGGCGGCGATGGGGGCGTAGAGGACGAACAGCTCCTCGTACTTGGTGGAGCCCAGGCCGTTGACCAGCACGGTGATGCGCCCGGTGTCCGGGGCACCGGCGGGCTTGCCGCCCAGCACCTTGCCCACCAGCAGCTCAGCGATCTCCTCAGGCGTGCCGATGGGTTCTTCGGAGATGCCCGGCTCGCCGTGGATGCCCAGCCCGATGCCCATGTGCCCCTCGGTGACCGTGAACAGCGGCTCGCTCTCGCCGGGCAGGGTGCACCCGGCGAAGGCGATGCCCATCGAGCGGGTCAGCTCGTTGGCGCGGCGCCCGGCGGCCACCACGGCGTCGAAGTCGTAGCCGGCCTCGGCCGCGGCACCGGCGATCTTGAAGGCGACCACGTCACCGGCGATGCCGCGGCGCTGGCCGTTGGCCCCCTGGCCCTCGGACGCGACGTCGTCGGTCACGACGAGCAGCTCGGCCGGGATGCCCTCGGCGCGCAGGCGCTCGGCGGCCAGGCCGAAGTTGAGGATGTCACCGGCGTAGTTGCCGAAGCCCAGGACCACCCCGCCGCCGCGGTGGGCGGCCTTGGCCACGTCGTAGACCCAGCGCGTGGAGGGCGAGGCGAACACGTTGCCGCACACCGCGGCGTCGGCCAAGCCGGGGCCGACGTAGCCGGCGAAGGCGGGGTAGTGCCCCGAGCCGCCGCCGGCGATCACGGCGACCTTCCCCTCGGGGGTGGCGGTGGAGCGGATCACGCCGTGCGGCACCGGCTGCACGTACTGCGCGTACAGGTCGGTGAACCCCGCCATCGCGTCGTCCACGAACGAGGACGGGTCCCCGAAGATCTTCGTCACGGCTCAGAACTCCTCAAGCGTCCGGGGCGTCAGGGCAGGAGGGAGACCTTGACGGAGTTCGCCGAGTCGGCGACCAGGTTCAGCCCCTCCTGGAACTGCTCCAGGGGCAGCTGGTGCGAGCAGATCTCGTCCATGGGCAGCCGGCCGGACTCGATGAGCCGCAGCGCCGCCGGCCAGGTGTTCTGCCCCAGGTGCGCGCCCAGGACGTTGAGCTCCTTGTCGTCGCTGATGATCGACCAGTCCACGCTCACCGGGTCCTTGAAGACGCTGTACTCGACGAACGTGCCGAGCTTGCGCAGCAGGTTCAGGCCCTGCAGGACCGCGGAGGGGTGGCCGGTGCCCTCGATGTAGACGTCGGCGCCGTAGCCGTCGGTGAGATCCTTGACGGCCTGCACCACGTCGACCTCGGTGATGTTCAGGGTGACGTCCGCGCCGCACTTCTTCGCCAGTTCCAGCTTCTGCGGCAGCGCGTCCAGCGCGATGATGCGCTTCGGGAACTTCGCCGCGGCACCGGCGATCATGCCCAGGCCGATGGGGCCGCACCCGGCGACGACGACGGTGTCGTCGAAGCGGATGCCGGCGCGCTCGACAGCGTGCAGGGCGCAGGACAGCGGCTCGGCGTAGGCGACGTGCGCCGGGGGCAGGTCGCCGGGCGCCTTGTGCACCAGCGCCTCGACCGGCAGCACGAGGTACTCGGCCATCGCGCCGGGCGTGCGCCGCTTGAAGCCGAACATGTCGTGCGGCTGGCACATGTGGTAGTCGCCGCGGTTGCAGTACCGGCAGTTCCAGCACGGCACGATCTGCTCGGCGACGACGCGGTCGCCCTCGACGACGCCCCAGCGCTTCGTGGCCTCGGCGTCGATCTGCACGACGCGGCCGGTGAACTCGTGGCCGGGGATCACGCCGGTCTCGGTCCACGCGGGGCGGTTCTCGTCGCCCCAGAACTTCGCGGCGCCGTGGTAGCACTTCAGGTCCGAGGCGCAGATGCCCACGGCCTCGACCTTCAGCAGCGCCTCGCCGGGGCCGGGGGTGGGCACCGGCACCTGCTCCAGCCGGTAGTCCTCGGGTCCGTGCACCACGACGGCCTTCATCGTGCTCGTCATCGCCTGCTCCTTCGCAGCACCTCCCGCACCGCGGCGGGGGGCTCGTCGACCAGTGGGATCGCGCCGGGTCCGGCGGCCGGGTGCACCACCCGCGCGCCCAGCGCCTGGCCAAACCGTACGGCCGTGCGGCACACTTGTCCAGCACACATGTGCACGACAGTGGCGCGAGGAGGCGGACACCGTGGTCGAGAGCAGACCGGACGAGCAGGGGCGCACGGCGCAGACCCTCGACGGCACCGGCCGCTTCCCGCTGCCCCTCGTGCACACCGCCGCCACGCTCTACTACCTCCAGGACGCCACCCAGGCCGAGATCGCCCAGCGCCTGGGCACCTCCCGCGCCACGGTCAGCCGCCTGCTGCGCGACGCCCGCGAGCGCGGACTGGTGCGCATCGAGGTCCCGCCCCTGCCCGAGCACGAACCGGCCGAGCTCGCCGGGCGGCTCGCACAGGCCCTGCGCCTGGAGCAGGTGCGCCTGTCCGCGGAGGCGGCGCCCGCCCACGTCGCCGAGGCCGTCTCACCCGTAGTGGGCCGGGCGCTGAGCGAGGCCGGCCTGCGGGCCGGGGACGTGCTGCTGGTGTCCTCCGGGCGCACCGTGTACGAGATCGCCCGCCGGAGCCTGCCCGAGCTGCCCGGCGTCCTGGTGGCCCCCGTGGTCGGCGGTCAGGACGAGCCCGAGCCCTGGTACCAGACCAACGAGATCACCCGCCGCGTCGCCGCGGCCGTCGGCGGGGTGCCGAGGTTCCTGTACGCGCCGGCGTTCCCGGGCCGCGAGCTGCGGGCCAGCCTGGACGCCGACCCGGTGTTCCAGCGGTTCGTCGAGCTGTGGCGGACGGCGCGCTGCGTCGTCACGGGCATCGGCGCGCCTCCCCTCCAGCGCGACTCGATCCCCTCGTTCGTCCCGACCGTCGAGACCGCGCTGCGCGACTCCGTCGGCGACATCGCCACCCGGTTCTACGACGCGTCCGGCCGCGAGATCCCCTACGACGGGTCCGACCGCGTGGTGGCCGTACCCTTCGAGGCGCTGCACCGGGTCCCCACCCGGATCGCCGTGGCGCACGGCGCCGAGAAGGTCCCCGGCATCGTCGCGGGCGCCCGCGGCGGGCACTTCAACCAGCTCATCACCGACCCCGGCACGGCGACGCGGGTGCTCGCCGCCCTCCAGGAGGAATCGTGACCACCACCCCCTTCTCGCTGACCGGGCGGCGCGCCCTCGTCACCGGCGCCTCCCAAGGCATCGGCGCCGACCTCGCCGACGCGCTGGCCGCCGCCGGCGCCGACGTCGTCCTGTCCGGGCGCCGCGCCGCGCCGCTGGAGGAGCTGGCGCACGCGCTGGAGCAGCGGCACGGGGTGCGCACCGCGGTGGTCCTGGCCGACCTGTCCCGCACCGAGGACACCGAGCGGCTGGCGGCCGAGGCCATGGTGCCGTTCGGCGGCCTGGACGTCCTGGTGAGCAACGCGGGGATCTCCCACCCGCAGAGCGTCGTCGACGTGGACGCCGTGACGTGGGACCTGACGATGGCGGTCAACCTGCGCGCCCCTGCGCTGCTGGGCTCGCGGGTGGGCCGGGCGATGGCCGCGGCCGGGCGCGGCAGCATCGTCAACGTCTCCTCCCTGGCAGGTTCCCTGGCGCTGGCGGAGCACTACGCCTACTCCTCCAGCAAGGCGGCGCTGCTCATGGCGACGAAGGTGCTGGCGCTGGAGCTGGGGCCCTCGGGCGTGCGCGCGAACAGCGTCAGCCCCACCGTCGTCATGACCGACATGGGCCGGCGCGTGTGGGGCGGGCAGAAGGGCGAGCCGATGCTGGCGCGCATCCCGGCGGGCCGGTTCGTCGAGCCCGCCGAGGTCGGCAGCGCGGTGGTGTTCCTGGCCTCCGACGCCTCCGCGATGGTCAACGGCACCGACCTGAAGGTCGACGGGGGCTTCTCCGTCGCGTGAGGGGGCGCCGGCCCGTGCGCCCCCGGGAGGGTCAGTACCGGAAGCGGCCCACCAGCGCCTGCAGCTCGGCGGCGACCGCGTCCAGGTCGCCGGCGGCGCGCTCGGACTCCGCCACGGACTCCTGCGTGGAGCGCGCCACGGCGGCGACCTCGCCGATGTTCGCGGCGATCTGCTCCGAACCGCCGGCGGCGTCCGCCGTGCCGCGGCTCATCTCCGCGGTCGTCGCGGTCTGCTCCTCCACCGCGGCGGCGATCGTCGTCTGGTACTGGTCGATCTGCCCGATGACCCCGGTGACGGCGGTGATGGCGTCGGCTGCGCTGCTCGTGTCGGCCTGGATGGCCTGCACCCGCGCGGAGATGCTCTCGGTGGCCCGGGCGGTCTCCTGGGCGAGGTCCTTGACCTCCGAGGCGACGACGGCGAAGCCCTTGCCCATCTCCCCCGCACGAGCGGCCTCGATGGTGGCGTTCAGCGCCAGCAGGTTCGTCTGCTCGGCGATCGCGGTGATGACCCTCACCACCTCGCCGATCTCCCGACTGGACTCGCCCAGCCGCTGCACGGTGCCGGTGGTGGCGCTCATGGCCTCAACGGCCTGCGCGGCGACGGCCGCGGCCTCGCTGGTGTTGCGGGCGATCTCCTGGATGGCCGTGCCCATCTCCGCCGCGCCGTCGGCGACGCCCTGGACGTTGCGGGACACCTCACCCGCGGCGCCGGCGACCACGTCGGCCTGGGCGGCGGACTGCACCGCACCGGTGGAGATGCACTGCGACAGCTCGCCGATGCGCCGGCTGGCACCGCTCAGGCCGGTGGCGCTGCGCTCGAAGGCACCCATGACCTCGCCGATCGAGCCGAGCGCGGCGTTCAGCGAGCGGCTCATGCGGCACAGCTCGTCGTTCGTGGTGGGTTCCAGGCGCTGCGTCAGGTCGCCCTGCTCAGCGGCGGCCAGCACCTCGGCGGCCCGCCCGATGCGGTGGGTGAGGTTGCGGGTAGTGCGCCAGGCGACGACGGCGGCGAGCACGGCGGCGAGCGCGCAGACGGCCAGCATCGCCTTGAGGAACCCGGCGCTGACGGCGCGCGCCTCGGTGCTCTCGACCTGGTTCTTCGCCTCCTCCATGTCGATGAAGACGTTGATCGAGGCGAGCCAGTCGACGAAGGCGGGCGCGGCCTGCGTCGTCAGCAGCGCCTCGGCCGCCGCCTCGTCGCCGGAGCGCTTGAGGGAGACGACCTGCTCGATGAGCGGCAGCGTCCGCTCCTGGACGGCCTCGATGTCCGCCAGGGCGGCGCGCTCGGCGTCGTCCACGGCAGCGGGGTCGCTGAAGACGTCCGCCATCGCGGCCGCGGACTCGTCGTACGCCTCCGCCAGCTCCTCGATGGTGGCGACCTGCTCGTCCACGCCGGCGCTGCTGTCGGCCAGCACCACGTCGCGCACCGCGATGGCGCGGTCGTGGACGCTGCCGCGGAAGTTGATGGCGTAGCGCGACTTCACGCCGTTGAGGTCGTTGATGGTCGTCAGGCGCTCGTCGATCTCCCCCACGCGCGAGGCGCCGAACGCGGTCAGCGCCACCATGAGCAGCACGATCACCGCGAACCCGGCGCCGATGCGTCGGCCGATCGTCAACCTGGGCACGACGAGACTCCTTCGTCCGGCGCCCCGCACCGGGACACGACCACCCCTCCCATCGGCAGCCGCGGCCGGGCGCTTGAGGACCGCAGGGCCCGGAGGTGGTGCACTGGTCCTCCCGCACGTCGTCGCAGGAGGTCACCGGTGTCGTCGCCACCGCACGAGCAGCAGCACCCGGACGCCCCCGGCACCGGCCCCGCCCCGGACCTGAGCGACCTGTCGGGGCTCCCGGTCGTGCGCTGCGAGCTGTACGGGCCGGGCGCCCCGCCGCAGCGGGTGGAGGACCCCGGCGCCGCCCTGGCGGCGGCCCGCGCGGGCGGCGGCTTCCTGTGGATCGGCCTGCACGGGACCGACACCGCCCACATGGCGCGGTTGCAGCGCCTGTTCGACCTGCCGCCGCTGGCCGTCGAGGACGCCGTCAACGCCCACCAGCGCCCCAAGTTCGAGGAGTACCCCGAGACGACCTTCGCCGTCCTCAAACCCGTCCGGTACGTCGACCACGAGGAGGTCGTCGACGTCAGCGAGGTCGCCGTGTTCCTCGGCACGCACTTCCTCATCACCGTGCGCCACGGCGACTCCGGCGTCGTCGCCGACGTCCGCGCCGAGATCGACGCCGCGGCGGGCGGTCCCGACGGTCCCGACGGCCCCGAGCGCGTGCTCTACCGGCTGCTCGACCGCGTCGTGGACGGCTACGGCGACGTGGTGCGGGCCATCGCGGTGGACGTGGAGGAGATCGAGGAGAAGGTCTTCAGCGGCGGCGAGGACGACCACTCCGAGCGCATCTACAAGCTCAAGCGCGAGGTGCTGGAGTTCAAGAGGGCCGTGGTGCCGCTCATCGCCCCGGTGCAGCAGCTCGTCGACGGCGGCCTGGCGCGCGCCGCCGACGGGCAGCGCCCGTACTACCGCGACGTGCTGGACCACCTGCTGCGGGCCGCCGACGCGATCGACGGCGACGACCGACTGCTCACCGACATCCTGCAGGCCCAGCTCACGCAGGTCGGCGTCCGGCAGAACCGGGTCAGCGCGCAGCAGAACGAGGACATGCGGAAGATCTCCGCCTGGGCGGCGATCGCGCTGGTGCCCACGGCGATCGCCGGGATCTACGGCATGAACTTCGAGCACATGCCGGAGCTGTCCACTCGCTACGGGTACTTCGTGGTCCTGGGGGTGATCGTGGCGGCGTGCGTGGGCCTGTACCTGACGTTCCGCGCCAGGAAGTGGTTGTGAACCCCCGGACGCGGCTCAGCCCCGGCTGCGCCGCTCCAGCGCGGACAGCCGGTGCTGCAGGTCCGCCGTCGCCTCGTGCAGCCGGCGGTACGCCGGGTACAGCTCGGCGTACACCTCGCCGGCGACCGGGTCGGGTTCGGTGAGGGTGCCCACGGAGTTCCACGTCGCGTCCACGTCGAGCGCGCCGAGCGCGACGGCCGCGAACTTCGCGTCGCCGTAGGAGGCGCCGATGCGCTCCGCGGGCAGTTCCTGGGCTCGGCCGGTGGCGTCGCTGACGATCTGCGGCCACAGGCCCGAGGCGGTGCCGCCACCGACGCCCACGACCCGGCGCACCCCCGCGCCGGAGGCCTCGATGACCTCCAGGTTGTGCCGCACGCTGAACGCGGTGGCCTCCAGCAGCGCGCGGTGCACCTCCCCGCGCGTGGAGCGCAACGTCAGGCCGAGCAGCGCACCGCGCGCGTCGGCGTCGGCGAAGGGGGTGCGCTCACCCGCGAAGTACGGCAGCGCCAGCAGCCCGTTCGCGCCGGGCGGGGCGGCGGCGGCCTCGGCCACGAGGTCGGCGACGTCCGGGGAACCGGCGGTCTCGCGCCACCACTCCGCTGCGGCGCCGGTGCTCGCGGTGCCCGCGGCCAGGGTCGACTGCCCGGGGCGCACGCCGGCGGTCCCCCACAGCGCCGGGTGCGAGCGCGGCCCGTCGGTGACGGCGACGAAGAACGTCGTCGTCCCGTACATGACCATCAGGTCGCCGGGCGCACCCACGTCGACGCTCTCCGCCTCGGCCCAGGCGTCGACGGTGCCGGCGGCGACGGGCGTGCCGGCGGGGACGCCCGTCTCGGCGGCGGCGGCCGCGGTGACGGTGCCCACGCGGTCGGAGGGCCACACCAGCCGCGGCATCGGCAGGCCGGGGACGACCTCCTCGCAGCGCTCGGCGATCCACGCCGCGGTGTGCCGGTCGTACAGCGGCGTGGTCTGGCTGGCGGAGTGGTGGTCCAGCACGTACTCACCGGTGAGCCGGAACGCCAGGTAGGAGTTCGACATGAAGAAGTACCGCGCGCGGGAGAACTCCTCCGGGCGGTGCCGGCGCAACCACGCGAGCTTGGCGCCGGCGGCCTGCGAGGACATGCGCGAGCCGCAGCGGCGCAGCAGGTCCTCGGCGCCGTAGCGCTCCTCCAGCTCGGCGGCCTCGCCCAGCGCGCGGGTGTCGACGCCGTACAGGACCGCCGGGTGCAGCGGTGCACCGGAGGCGTCGGCGAGCAGCGCGGTGGGACCGATGCCGCTGGCGCACACCGCCACGACCCGACCGGCGGCGGGGTCGCCGGGGTCGGCGGCGCGGGTCGTCAGCTCCCGGGCGATCGCGGCGAAGTCGCCCCACCACACCCCCTCGGCGTCGTGCTCGACGTGGCCGGGGCGGGGGTGTTCGGTGCGGTGGGCGCGCGAGGCGCGGGCCAGCACGCGCCCGTCGAGGGTGACCAGCACCCCCTTGCTGCTGCCGGTGCCGACGTCGACCCCGAGCAGCAGTTCCCTCGTCCCGTGCACCGTCCCCGCCTCCTCGCGCGCGTCCCGCACCGCATCCTCGCACCGGCGCGCGGGGCTGGTGCGCGGGGCCGGTGCGCGGGGCCGGACCGGCGCCGGTCGACTAGGCTCGACGACAGCAAGGTGAGCCTGTCCTTCCCGATCGGAGCCCCCGTGTCCCTGCCCTCCCGCCGCGCGCTCCTCGCCGGCACCTCGACCACCGGCCTGGCGGCCCTGACCGCGTGCTCGTCGGAGTCCGGCGAGGGCGCGGGCACCGCGACGCCGAGCGCGGCGGGCAGCGCGTCGGCCGGCACCGTGGAGACCCTCTTCGGCACCGTGGAACTCCCCGAGGACCCCCAGCGGGTCGTCGCGCTCGGCTGGGGGGACGCCGAGACGTGCCTCGCGCTGGGCACCCAGGTCGTGGGCACCTCCGACTGGCTCGCCTTCGGGGGCGACGGCGTGGGCCCCTGGGCCGACGACCTCGTCACGCAGACCCCCGAGCAGCTCGGCACCCTGGAGCTCAGCTACGAGGCGGTCGCCGCCCTGCAGCCGGACCTGATCCTCAACACCCGCAGCGACAACGACCCGGCGAAGAACGAGAACCTCACCGAGATCGCCACCACCGTCGGCCCGCCGCCGGGGACCACCACCCCCTACGGCACCTCCTGGCAGGAGCAGCTCGCCCTGGTGGCCACCGCGCTGGGCAAGGCGGACCAGGGCGACGAACTGGCCTCCGCCCTGCAGCTGCGCTTCGACGAGGTGGCCGCCGCGCACCCGCGGTTCGCCGGCAGGACCGTCACCGTCGGCACCTACTACTCCGGCGGCTGGGGCGCCTACGTCGAGGGCGACACCCGGGTGGACTTCATGACGTCCCTGGGGTTCGTGCAGAACCCCGCCGTCGCGGCCCTGCCCACCGACAGCTTCTCCGTGTCGCTGTCCGCCGAGCAACTCTCGCTGCTGGACGCCGACCTCGTCGTGCTCTTCCCCATCGGGCTGTCCGCCGAGGAGATCACCGCCGACCCCGTGGTGCAGGCGCTGCCGGCCACGCAGGACGGGCGCCTGGTCGTCCTGGACGACCAGGCGATCGTCTCGGCCTTCTCCAGCGGCACGACCCTGGGGCTGGGGTACGCCCTGGACGAGGCCGTGCCGCTGTTCGCGCAGGCCCTGCCGGCCTGACCGCCGCACCCCGCGCCGCACCGGCCTCACCCGGACGGCGCAGGACCACCTCCAGCACCACCCGCCCCGCGCCGATGCCCCCGGGGGCGCGGTGGGCGCCCGGGACCGGGCCCGGAGGGGGGTGTGGCTGCAGTGCCGGACGTGCTGGGCACCCTCTTCGTCCTGTCCGCCCTCGTGTGCGCGGTCACCGCGGCGCTCGCCTGGCGGCACCGCCGCTCGACCCCGGCGGCGACCGCGCTGACCGTGACGATGAGCAGCACCACGGTGTGGTCGCTGGCGATCCTGCCCGGCCTGTGGGGAGCCGACCCCGCCGTGCAGTCGGTGGCGGGCCTGGTGTGCCTGGCCGCCGTGCACGCCGTCTGCGGCGGCGCCTACACGCTGTACCGCAGCGTGGTCGACCCGTCCTGGCGGGTGCCGCGGCGCCAGGTGCTGCTCCTCGCCACCGCGTGCGGCGCCTGCGTGCTGACCGCCGCCCTGAACCCGGGCGAGCTGTTCTTCACCGACCTGCACGTCGCGGGTGACCCGCCCCGGCTCACCGGCGGGCTGGGGCCGCTGTTCTGGGTGCACACCACCTGGAGCTACTCGGTCGCCTCCTGCGGGCTCGTGCTGCTCGTGCGCGCGTGGCCCCGGGCCCCACGGGCGTTCCGCACCCAGATCGCCTGCCTGCTCACCGCGGCGTGCGTGCCGGCCGCGGGCAACGCGCTGGTGCTGCTCACCCCGCACCGGCTGGGGCAGGGCACCGCCCCGGTGGACCTGACCCCCCTGTTCTTCCTCGTCGCCGGCCTCGTCGACGCGGCCGCGATCCTGCGCTGCGGGCTGCTGCAAGTGGTCCCCGTCGCCCGGGCGCAGGTGCTGGAGACGCTCGCCGACGCCGTCGTCGTCGTGGACGGCGGCGGGCGCGTCGTGGACGTGAACCCCGCCGGGCGCGACCTGGTCCGGCGGGTGCACCCGCACCTGCCGGCCGAGCTCGTCGGGCTGCCCGCGCTGGACGTCCTCGGGCACGACGTGCACGGAGCGGTCACCGGTGACCTGCGCCGGACCGTCGAGCTGCTGCCCGGCCTGCACGTCGACGTGCGCGTCACCCCCCTCACCGACGGGCGGGGCCGCTCGCTCGGGCACGTCGTGGCCGCCCACGACGTCAGCGACGCGGTGCGCTCGGCGCAGCGCCTGCGCGAGCAGCTCGGCGTCATCGAGCGCCTGCGCGCGGAGCTGCAGGAGGAGTCCCTGCGCGACCCCCTCACCGGCCTGCACAACCGCCGCCACCTCGACACCGCCCTGGTCACCGCGCTCGCGCACGCCGACACCCACGGCCTGCCGCTGAGCGTGCTGCTGCTGGACGTCGACCGCTTCAAGTCCGTGAACGACGAGCACGGCCACGGCAGCGGCGACGAGCTGCTGCGCGCCCTGGCCGGCGTCCTGGGCCGGGAGGTGCGCTCGGGCGACACCGTCGCGCGCTACGGCGGCGAGGAGTTCGTCGTCCTGCTGCCCGGTGCGGACCGCGTCGGTGCCCTGCGCCGGGCCGAGCAGCTGCGCGCGGCGTGCGCACGGGTGAGCGTGCCGCTGCCCGTGCCCACCGGCGCGCGCGGGGACGACGCGGGCGGGACGCCGGAGCGGCTGCACCGCAGCGTCTCCGTGGGCGTGGCGACGTACCCGGCCGACGGGACGGACGCGGCGTCCCTGCTGGCCGCGGCGGACCACGCCCTGTACGCGGCGAAGGCCGCCGGCCGCGACCAGGTGGTCGCGGC